>CAZBTT010000016.1:19674-20851 GCA_964494295.1 uncultured Acidobacteriota bacterium | reverse complement strand
GGGCGGGGTTCGGGGAGGGAACTGTCGATGCGCGAGACATTCCAGCGAAGACCGTTCTCGGGCGGGAAGAAATCGGTATAGAGGGCCGCGGAGATCAGCGCATCGGCGGGGCCGAGTTTCGGGGGCGCAGGGAACTGAAAGGCCGCGCCCACAAGAACGAGGGCGGCGGCGATGAGCCGCGCCTTCAAGCAGGCGAACCGCTGGCCGCTTCGCGCTTGTTCGGCTCGCGTCGGAGTCGAAACCACATGCGCGCGAGGGAGACGAGAGTGCGCGGGACGTCGCTGGGCCGGACCGTGGACTTTCCGGCGGTACGCGGATAGTGCCTCACGCCCCTCTGAACGTAGCGATAACCGCCGCGGTGAATCCGTGCGACCAATTCCGTGTCGATGAAGAAGTCCGGCGTGTCCAGGGGCAGGGCGCGGATCACGTCGCCCTTGAACAACTTGAAGGAGCAATTCAGATCGCGCACCGACATGCCGAAGGCGAGGGAGGAAAGCCGGTTGAACCCGCCCGACACGAACTTGCGAAGCCAGGGGTCCCGCCGATCGATCCGAAATCCGAGGACGACGTCGTTCTCCGCCATCAGCGGTGTTACGTCCTTGAGTTCACCAAGATCGAACTGATTATCGGAGTCGGTGTAGAAGACCAGATGTCCACGAGTGGCCTGGAAGCCATCGCGCAAGGCAACGCCATAACCTAGATTCACCGGATGATCCACAACGCGAAGACTCGATCCGAACTCTCCCTTGAGTTCCCCAAGAATTCTCGCGGTGGCATCGCGGCTTCCGTCGTTCACCACCACGACCTCGCAGGTCATGGGGATCCTCGCCGCCCCCGCGAAAGCGTCGCGGACCGCGCGCGCGATGTTGCCCTCCTCGTTGAACGCGGGGAGGACAATCGAGAGTCCGGGCGGTGTTTCCACAGGGGTTGAGAGGTTGGGGGCTTCCATAACGCGTGGTGAGCGAAGGGCCGGATACAAACGCCGCACCGCGTTCCCCGAAAAGCGCCAACGCCCCAACGAACCTTGGGAGTTTACTTGACGAGGGGCGACCGACCCCTCGGGTTGCCAGGACCCTGCGGCGGGCCACGCGAGGGCTACTCGGCGGCGAGGAGCCGCTCGACGTTACGCACGTACGCGCGCGTCTGCCGGTAGGGCGGAATCCCGCCATGACGGGCG
>CAZBTT010000016.1:0-19664 GCA_964494295.1 uncultured Acidobacteriota bacterium | reverse complement strand
CCGCGTTGTAGGCAGCCATCGACAGCGGGATGTCGCCGTCGTAGCGGATGAGAAGGGCTTTGAGGAGCCGCGTTCCCGCGTGGATGTTCTGCCGAACGTCATGACAGTCGACGACGCCGAAGCGCCGCGCCGTAGCGGGCATGAGTTGCATCAGTCCACAGGCTCCGCGGGCCGAGATGGCGAAGGGGTCGAAGCGGGACTCGATCTCGATCACCGCGCGGATGAGTTCTCGACTGACGCCGTGTTCGGTCGCGGCGCGCGCGATGTGCTCGTCAATGTTGTGCGAACGCGTGCGCGCGACCGCTGGCTTTGCCTCAAGCGGCGATAGGACGGGGATCCTGGTTTCAACGGGGAGGACCGATGCGCGTGAGGCATCGGCGTGGAACGCGAGGAGAAGCGAAGCCGCAAAAGCCGCCGCGGCGGGTAACGTTTGAGAATTTGCCTGCATTCCCGCCGTTCCTGAGCAAGGAGCGCGCCATCGCACAGCTGAAACGGTGGAACAGCCTTACGTCATCCGATCTCTTTCGGCCCCAAAACCTCGGATTCCAGTGAAGTTACTTCGATACATTTCAGCGACACCGGGGGGGGCGTCGGCCTGCCGCAAAACCCTGACTTGTGGCCGGTCACCCACAGTCAGCGCGGCAAAAATAGCCCCTGTTTGTCAGTCTGGGAGTCCAGGATCCTTATCTGGACGGTGCCTGGGAGGCTCCGCAGCCCTCACGAGCAGGGCGCCCATCGCACCCGCGACCGCGACGATCGCGAGACTCACGAGCGGCTTGCGTCTGATGAAGCGAGTGGCGCCCGAAGCTCCGCGCAAAAGTCCCGCCGCGGCCTTCTCCGTCAAAGGATAAGAAGTACGCGGGCGGAGGATCTGTTCTGCTTTCGCGTCCGCGGTCGAGTCACCCGATCGACTCGGCACGAGCGGCACGACCTTCGTCACGAATCGCTCCGCGCGCGAGCCGTGCTGATGCGAGTAGACCCATGTGAACTCGGCGCCGAGCAGGAAGATCTGCGCGGAGAGATAGACCCAGGTCAGGAAGACCACCAGGGAACCCGCGGCCCCGAAACCGGAGCCCACGGCGCGGCTGCCGAGGTAGAGACCGATGAGAAGTTTGCTCGTCTCGAAGAGAAGTGCCGTGACCGTGGCGCCAATACCCACATCGCGCCAGGCGATGCGCGCGCGCGGCATCACCTTGTAGATCATGGCGAAGATGACCGCATTGATGAGAAACGAGATGAAGAAGTTCGCGGCCTGGAGCACGAACTGCCAGCCCGAGAACCACCGGTTGGACCACTCGCCCACCACCGAGAGGAAGGTCGAGAAGGCGAGAGAGAGAAGAAGCAGGAAGCCCAGACCAATCACCATGCCGAAGGAGAGAAGGCGGCCGTGAAGGAAATTTCGGAGGATGCCTCCGGTCGCCGGATCGGGCACGCGCCAGATCCGATTGAGCGCGCTCTGGAGTTCGCCGAATACGCTGGAGGCTCCGAGGAGCAGGGTGAGGATGGAAACCAGTGTGGCGATGACGCCCTGGGCGGGCTTGCTGACGCTCGTGATGAGACTCTGGACGACGGCGGCCCCTTCGAACCCGATGCGGCCTTGAAGTTCGACGACGATGGCCCCCTCGGCCGCGGCCTGACCGAACACGAAACCGGCGAGGGCGATGACCAGGATGAAGAGGGGCGCTACCGAGAAGAGGGTGTAGAAGGCGATAGCCGCGCCCATGCTGGGCGCGTAGTCGTCGACCCACGCGTTCACCGACTTGTCGATGAGAAGGCGGATGTCCTTCAGGGTCATCGGCGGGCGGGCAGGGTCGGTCATCGGGTGCGTCACCCATGATTATGACGCGTTGTGCCGCCAGGCCATCTCCTCGAACGCCCTGATCGCGGCATCCTGCTTCAGCAGGTAGCCGAGTTCATCCACACCCTGGAGCAGGCAGTGCCGCGCGAAAGGCTCTATCGCGAACTTCGCCTCGCCTCCGGGCCAGGCCACCAGAAGTTGCTCCAGATCGACAAGGATCGAAGCCCCCGCACTCCTGGCGAGCGAGGCGTGACTCGCCACGTCGATCACGATCGGCAGCACGCCGTTCTTGAGCGCGTTGCGCTTGAAGATATCCGCTACGGAGGTGGCGATCACGGCCTGGACACCGTTGTCTCGAATCGCCCACACCGCGTGTTCACGCGACGAACCGCAGCCAAAGTTCCGGCCGGTGACAAGAATGCGCGCGTCCTTCGCGGTCGGGCGATTGAGCGGGAACTCTGGACGCGGCGCACCGTCTTGATCGAAGCGCCAGTCTGCGAACAGGGCCTTGGCGAAACCATCCCGCGATGTCGTGGTCAGGAAACGCGCGGGGCAGATCTGGTCGGTGTCGATGTTCTCGGCGGGGAGAACCACGAACGTGGATTCGATGCGGCGAAGCGGCTTCATGCCATCACCTCCCGGGCGTCGCTGATGCGACCGTTGATGGCCGAGGCGGCGGCGGTGAGCGGGCTCGCAAGGAAGGTGCGTCCCAAGGGCCCCTGCCGTCCCTCGAAATTGCGGTTGCTCGTGCTGATCGCGTACTGGCCGGGCTGCAGGCGGTCGCCGTTCATGGCCAGACACATCGAACAACCCGCCTCCCGCCACTCGACACCGGCCTCCTTGAAGATCCGGTCGAGGCCCTCGGCCTCGGCCTGTTTCTTCACCGCCTGCGAACCCGGGACCACCAGCGCCTTGACCCCTGTGGCGACCCTTCGGCCCTTGAAGACGCTCGCGGCCAGACGGAGGTCGGTGATGCGTGCGTTCGTGCAGCTACCGATGAAGACGACATCGACGGGACGGCCGCGGAGGGGTTCGCCGGGCGTGAGGTTCATATAGCGCAGCGCCTTCGCGACGGATTCGTCGCCGCCCGGTTCGGGAACAACGCCGCCGATCGGGACGCCCATGCCGGGGCTCGTGCCATAGGTGACCATGGGCTCGAGGGTCGACACATCGAACGTCACTTCGCGATCGAATTCGGCGCCTTCGTCGGTGCGAAGCCCGCGCCAGCGTCCGATCGCCTGGTCCCAGGCAGCGCCTTGAGGCGCAAAAGGCCGGCCTTTCAAGTACGCGAACGTCGTCTCGTCGGGCGCGATGATTCCGGTGCGGCCCCCGGCTTCCACCGCCATGTTGCACAGGGTCATGCGCTCTTCCATGGACAGAGAGGCGATGGTTGTTCCCCGATACTCGATGACGTGCCCCACGGCCCCTCCCGCGCCGATCTTCGCGATCAGGCCGAGAATCAGGTCCTTCGCGGTGACGCCTCGAGGCAGCGGACCGTCGAAAGTCACCGACATCCGCTTCGGCTTCTCGAGGAGCAGGCACTGGGTCGCGAGCACATGGCCCACCTCGCTCGTGCCTATGCCGAAGGCGAGCGCTCCGAAAGCACCGTGGGTGCTGGTGTGGGAATCGCCACAGACGATGGTTCGGCCAGGATGAGTCACGCCGAGTTCAGGCCCGATCACGTGGACGATGCCCTGTCGATCACTGTCGAGACCATAGAGCGTGATCCCGGCCTCGCGGCAGTTCTTCTCGAGGGCCTGCACCTGCGCGGCGGCGTCCTTGTCCTTGATGACGATGGTGTCGCCGCGACGCTCGAAGTCCGTGGGCGTCGCGTGATCCATGGTCGCGAGGGTGAAATCCGGACGTCGCACCTTGAGACCCCGTTCGCGAAGCAGGGAGAAGGCCTGGGGCGATGTGACCTCGTGGATCAGGTGGAAGTCCACATAGATCGTCGCGGGCGTGGACTCGGTAGCCGGACTGACGATGTGCGCGTCCCAGACCTTGTCGAGAAGCGTGCGGGGGGCGCTCATGCCGCCACCTCGATGGCGCGCTCGGCCGCGCCTATGGCCGAGAGATACGCCTTCAGCGAGGCCTCGATCGAGTCCGTGCTCGCGGCCTGGCCCACCGTCTCCTGATCGCGATGTCGCACGCGCACCGTCACCTCCGCGAGCGCGTCCTTGCCGCTGCTCACCGCGCGGGTGTGCCAGTCGAGCAGCTCCAGGCTCAGGCCGAGGGCGAGGTCGATGGCCTTGAGCGCCGCGTCCAGCGGACCGTTCCCCACCGCCGAGGCGGTGCGACGTTGGCCGTGCGCTTCGACTTCCACGGTCGCGGTGGGGATAACGTCATTGCCGGAAAGGGTCTGGTACCGGATCAGCGTGGGCCGCCGTTCGGCGTGATGGTCGAGAAGCGAGAGCAGATCGTCGTCGTAGACGAACTTCTTCCGGTCCGCCAGCTCCTTCACGCGCGTGGTCGCGTCCTCGAGCTGCTCGACGTTCAGTTTCACGCCCAGGGCCCGAAGGCGTTTCTCGACCGCGTGCCGCCCCGAATGTTTGCCGAGGACAAGAAGGGTCTCGCCCACGCCGACACTCGCGGGAGTCATGATCTCGTAGGTCAGGGGATTGGCGAGTATCCCGTGCTGATGGATCCCGGCTTCGTGCGCGAAGGCGTTGCGGCCCACGATCGCCTTGTTGGGCTGGGGCCAGACGCCAGTGATCGTGGAAAGCTCGGCGCTGGTGGGAGCCAGAAGCTCGGTCTTGATCCGCGTGTCGACGCCGAGGGCCTCGCGGCGGACCTTGAGCGCCATCACGATCTCTTCGAGAGACGTGTTTCCCGCCCGCTCGCCGATGCCGTTGATGGTGCACTCCACCTGCCTGGCACCCGCCCCGATCGCGGCGATGGAGTTCGCCACGGCGAGCCCCAGATCGTTGTGACAATGGACCGAAATCACGGCGGTGGGAATGTCGCGCGTCAGCTTCCGCACCATCTCCGCGTATTCGTGGGGCAGCGAGTAGCCGACGGTGTCTGGAACGTTGAGCACGCGGGCCCCCGCCTCGTGCACCGCGCGGAGGACCTCGAGCAGGTAGGCGTATTCGGTCCTCGAAGCGTCCTCCGCGGAAAACTCCACCTCAGAGGTGAGAGACCTCGCGAGGGCAACGCCCTCACGAGCCTGGCGAAGCGCCTCCTCCGGCGTGATCTTCAGCTTGTCGCGAAGGTGAAGGGCGGACGTCGCGAGGAATGTGTGAAGCACCGGCCGCGCTGCGTTCCGGAGCGCCTTCCCTGCCACCTCGATGTCTCTTGGCTTGCACCGAGCGAGGGCCGCCACCCGGGCGCCCGCGATCTCGCCGCTGATCCTCTCGACCGCGTCGGCCTCGGCAAGCGACGCGATCGGGAAACCCGCTTCGATCACGTCCACGCCGAGACGCTCGAGCGTCCGGGCGAGGCGCACCTTCTCGGCTGGATTCATGCTGCACCCCGGCGACTGTTCGCCGTCGCGCAGCGTGGTGTCGAAGATGGTCACGAATGAGTTTTCGCTTGGGTTCATGTTTCACCTCAAAAACAAAAACCCCCAAGCTGCCTTGGGGGTCTTTGATGATCTTGACTGCCTTGCGCCTAGATCATCGACCCCCTGGCTCCAATAAGGAGCAGGCTAAGAAGAAGGAAGAGCTCGAACGCAAAAGACACGCCGGCCGCGAGAGGGCGAGCGATGGCGACAGAGTTCGAGGGGGTCATGGACTAAGGTCGCGGATCGTAGCACCCGCCCTCAGGGTCGGGCAAACCCAGTACGCTTCGTACGTTCCCTGGAGGAGTCTCGAATGTTTCCTCGTCCGTTGTTGTTGACCCTGCTGTTGATCGCGCCCGCGCCCACACCCGCCCAGAACCGGGTCGATGTGGTCACGCCGCTCGCCCCCGATCTGGCGGCCTATGGGCAATTCCCGGTGGGAGTGCGGACTCTGCAGGTGACCGACACCAATCGTCCTGACGTTCTGGGTACAAAGGAGGGCGGGGAGCTGGCGCGGTATGACCGGACGCTCACCCTCGAGATCTGGTATCCCGCTCAACTCGGTCCCGCGCAGAAGGCGGGAGGCTTCTACAAGGGGGTCATGACTCGCGATCCCTCCGTGGTCGTGACACTTCGAGGCCAGGCCATGCGTGATGCGATGCCCCGGCCTCAGGAGGGCGGCTATCCGCTCGTGATCGTCTCTCACGGTTATCCGGGCGACCGCTACCTGCTCGCGCACCTCACCGAGAACCTGGCCAGCAAGGGCTACGTGGTCGCCTCGATCTCGCACAAGGACAGCACGTACGACGATCAGAAGGCGTTCGCAGGCACTCTCTACAACCGGCCCCTCGACCAGCTTGTCGTTCTCAACGGGATGGAACGACTCGGGAAGGACAAGACCGGCTTCCTGAGCGGCCTGGTGGACGCCTCTCGAACCGGGATCGTCGGCTACTCGATGGGCGGATACGGAGTCGTGAATGTGATCGGCGGGGGCTTCCGCAAGGGTGTGGAGAGCCTTCCCACAGCGCCCCCGAACGGCTTGCTGGCCGAGCGCAGCGCGGCACATCCGAACTACCTCCAGTCCCTCGATCCCCGCATCAAGGCCGCGATCGCCATCGCTCCCTGGGGGATGCAGATCGGCGCATGGGACGCGGAGGGTCTCAAGGGGATCAAGACTCCCGTGCTCTTCGTCGCGGGCAGCGCGGACGACGTGTCGGGGTACGAAAAAGGAACGCGCGCGCTTTACGAAGCTGCTTTGAACGCCGACCGCTATCTCCTCACCTTCATGGGCGCCAATCACAACGCGAGCGCACCGATACCGGCGCCCGAAGAGACTTACAACGGCCGCGACGGCCGGCCCCCGGGGTTCTCTCACTACGCCGACCCGGTATGGGACACCGTCCGCATGAACAACATCCTCGACCACTTCGCCACCGCTTTCTTCGGCCTTCGCTTGAAGGGCGAAGCGGAGATGCAGGCGTATCTCGATGTCGTCCCAAACGGCAAGGACGCAGTGTTCGCGGTCGACCGCGACGGCAAACCGCAGCCGGGGCACACCTACTGGAAGGGCTTCAAGCGCCGCACCGCAGTGGGCCTGATGCTGGAACACCTGACCCCTCTGAAGTGAGTTTTCCTCTGACGCAGTTGACAGGCGTGGGTTCGCTCGCGCAGAATCCGCCGCCAATGAACGTAGCGAAGTCGCGCGGCCGGTTCGTCTTTACCTGCTCCCATGGAGCGGGTGGAGGCGTCGTCTAGCCACTTCACTCACGACTGAGCCTTAACAGGCCCGCTTCCTTGACCAGAACTCAAGGAGCGGGCCTTTTGCTTTTCCGAGGAGAAACAACCATGGAACTCGATTCAATCCGCGAACGACTGAGCGCCGCCGATGCCGCCCTCATCGACGCTCTGGCCGCGCGCCAGCGCCTCGTGGTCGAGGTGGCGCAGGTGAAGGCCTCGGGCAGCGCGGCCCTGCGCGATGTCGCCCGTGAGGAGGATGTCCTCACCCGCGTGGGCGAACTCGGCCGCGAAAGTGGTCTCGACCCGTTCCATGTGACGCGGCTCTTTCGCGAGATCCTCGGCCACTCGCTTCGGACTCAGGAGAGTCTGCTCGCGCCGGGCCGGGCCCAGGCGGGTGCGCCAACGCTCCGCGTCGGATATCAGGGAAGTGAAGGCGCCTACTCTCACATGGCCGGTCGGAAGCACTTCGGCTCACAGGCGCGCGACATCGCTTACCGGGGTTACGACGGCTTCGAAGTGATGCTCGAAGCGCTCGAGGCGGACGAGATCGATCGCGCCGTGCTGCCGCTCGAAAACTCCACTTCCGGCTCGGTGACCCCCAACTACGATCTCCTCGCGCGGATGAACGTCGCCATTGTGGGCGAGGAGATCCAGGAGGTCGATCACTGCCTCATGGCGCTTGAGGATGTGCCCCTCTCCCGCATTCGCCGGGTGTTCTCACATCCGGTGGCCCTGTCTCAATGCGGCCGGTTCCTGTCGACGTTGAGTGACTGCGAGATCGAAGCCTTCACAGACACCGCCATGTCCGCACGACGCGTGCGTGCGGATGGAGACGTGACCCAGGCCGCGATCGCGAGCGAAGAGGCGGCGCACATCCACGGCCTGGTCATTCTTAAACGCGGCATCGCCGACAACCGCGAGAACTTCACGCGCATGGCGATTGTGTCCCGCCGGCCCGAACCCTGTGACCTCCGGGTGAGCGCCAAGACATCGCTCGTCTTCGCCACCCGGCACGAAGAGGGGGCGCTGCTGCGCTGCCTCGCGGTGCTGGCCGAGCACCACCTGAGCCTTTCCAAACTCGAGTCGCGGCCGCGACCGGGAACGCCGTGGGAGTATCTCTTCTACGCCGACTTCGAAGGCAACATCGCCGATCCCGACGTGGCGATCGCGGTCCGCGAACTTCAATCGCGCTCGAGCTTCCTCAAGGTGCTCGGCTCCTACCCTTCTCGAACCTCGGCCGACACACGTCCGGCTGAGCCGAGACCGCGCGTCCGCGTGGCCACCGTGGAGGAGGCCACACCCACGGTCCCGGCGGCGAGCCCGACGAAAGCCGAGTCGTCTGCTCTTGTCTCTCGCCATCACCGCAGCGAGGACACGGTGATCCCGCTCGCGTCGGGAACGCGGATCGGTGGAACCGACCAGCCGGTGGTCATCGCGGGACCGTGCGCGGTCGAGTCGCTCGAACAGGTGCGCGCGTGTGCGCGAATCGTCAAGGAGATGGGCGGCACGATGCTGCGCGGCGGATGCTTCAAGCCACGAACCTCGCCCTATTCCTTCCAGGGTCACGGCTACGAAGCCCTCGACTGGCTTGCCGAGGCCGGGGCCGAGGCGGGGCTTCCCATCGTCACCGAGGTCATGCATCCGCGCGACATCGGCCCGGTCGCCGAGAAGGCCCACATGATCCAGATCGGGGCGCGGAACATGCAGAACTTCTCGCTGCTCCGCGAGATCGGGCAGGTTCACCGGCCCGTGATGTTGAAGCGCGGGATGATGTCTTCGATCGACGAGTGGCTGAACGCGGCCGAGTACATCCTCGCCCACGGCAACCAGATGGTCCTCCTCTGCGAGCGCGGCATCCGCACGTTCGAAACCGCGACCCGTAACACCCTTGACCTTTCCGCGGTTCCGGTGGTGCGCGAGCGGTCCCACCTGCCCATCATCGTCGACCCCTCACACGCCGTGGGGGTCAGACAGTTCATACCGCCGATGGCGCGGGCTGCCTTGTCGAGCGGAGCCCACGGCATCATGGTCGAGATCCACCCCGATCCCAAGGCCGCGTTGTCAGACGGGCCGCAGGCCCTGACCTTCCCAATGTTCGAAGCCCTCATGCGGAGCCTCGATGACACATCGCGGGCTCGCAAAGGGGACTAGGAGGGCCTCCGTTCAGGTGTCGAAGGGGTAGACTCCCCACCTCAAGGGGATCGGTTGAGCAACGAAGATCTGTTTCAGACGAACGAGCTTTCGCGGCCCGCTTCGTCGCGCCTCGTTCACAAGGCGCAACAGCAGATCGCCGCGGGCGACCTGGCGTCCGCGGCAAAAACCCTGCAGCGCGCGGTGGATCTCGATCCTCATCCCGTGGCTCTTGAACTCCTCGGCGACTTGTGGATGAAGCTCCATCAGCCCGAGCGCGCCATCATTCCCCTCGCCGCGGCGGTGACGCTTGACCAGAAAGGCGGAGCGGCAAGCGCCCTTGCGCACGTCTTCATGCGTCTGCGACGGGAGCGCGAAGCCCACGCAATGGCGAGGCTCGCCCTCGAGCGGCGGCCCGGGGATCGCAGCGCTCTCGAGGTTCTGGAAGCGACCCGCGACGGCGACTAGGAGCCTGTGCGATAGAAGGGCTCCTGGCCCCCAAGGGGCGGCTTCGCGCTCCACCAGACGGCGCTCCGTCGGGGTGTCGAAGGGACTAGGAGCCTGTGCGATAGAAGGGCTCGACCCTAGGTCTTGAGGGCGCTCCAAAGCATCATCCCCGCGTAGAAAAGCGTCATCAGCGGGATGACGCCGAACATGTAAGCGCCGCCCGGGCTGCGGTCGAGCAGGACGGTCTTCACATCTTCCGGGTCGTACCAGCAAGGATGCGACGACCCCACGCGGAACGCCCCGACGTCACCGCTCCCCCTCTTCGATCCGAAGCCGAGGCGCGTGGCGGTTCCAAATCCCGACGAGAACGTCTCGACGCCCTCGACGGAGTAACGAACGGCGAAGGTCTCGTCCCGCCCGAAGATCGTGCAGCGCGTTTCCCGGAACACGGTCCTGGCCCGGTAGTCGTCGTGGCCAAGCGCCACGAACATGGCCAGGAATCCCAGACACACGACCACCACCCCCCAGGCTCGGGTTGCTCCCTGCCGACTTCGCTTTGAACGCGCGATCAGCGACAGCACGGGGATCCCGACAATGAAGACGCCAAGGAGCCCGAGGACCGCCAGGCCGGCGCGGGTCACGAAGTACGAACCTACGCGGACGCGATTGGGGTCGGGGATGGAGCCGAGCTCGGTGTCGGCCGAGAACCGCCAGTACACATCGGGCCGGAAGGCCGTGATGGCGGTCGCGACATTCGCCTGGGTCCCCGCCGCAGCTCGGCGGCTGAGCAGACGAATGACGCAGGTCCGGGTCTCGCCCGGTTCGAGCGGACCCTCGTACCAGGTCAGGTGGCGGGTCACAGGATCCACCTTCGCCGAGGAGCAGCCCTCTGACAGATCGATCAGGTAGCCGCGCGGGAGTTCGCTCGTGATGCGCGAAGTCCCGGCGGGGCCGCCCTTGTTCAGCACCTTGATTTCGTAACGGATGACGTCGCCCGCCCGGGGTTCCGCCGGAACGATCACCGCTGCTGACCAGGAGAAATCAGGAAGAGGCCGGGAGTCTTGCGAGAAGGCGAGTACGGCCAGGAGAACCGGCGTCAGACTCACCTTTGCGCTACTTCCGGGCGGGCAGCATGCGCCGCCGGTACTCGGCCACCGGTACCGGACCCAACTCCATCATTCCGTCCATGAACTGCCGGAGCGCGAACCTCGAACCGCGCGCGCGCCGCACGTCGTCGTAGAGGCCCTTCACCTGGTCGTAGCCGAGGAAGTAGGTAGTGATCTGAGGCGCCGTGGTCAGGGTCCGCATCCACATGTTCCGGGCGAGCTGTTCCCCCTGAAAGGCCTCCTGGGTCACGAACTCGCGAACTTCCGCCTCGGTCATGCCGCGGGTGTGGACACGGATATCCACGATCGTGCGGGCGATGTTCTCGAGCTGCTTCTTGAGGTGGGCGAGCCGGGCGCGCGAGTTGCCGAAGCCGAGGTCCAGGAGCAGCCGCTCGCAGAACGTGCCCCAACCTTCCACGTAAACCGGATCGGCAAAGAGCGCGCGGACCTTCCGGGGATGATGGGCCGCGAGTTTGAGCTGGGTGTAGTGCCCGGGGATCAGCTCGTGCGAGACGATCATGCGATTGAAGCCGCGATTGAAGTCGCGGTAGAAAACTGCCGCCTCTTCCGGGGAGGCCCCGGTTCGCGGCGTGGGCAGGAAGAGAATGGTGCTCGCGTCCGGCGACCAGGGCCCCGCGGGGAAAACGCCACCCACACTCTGGCCGGTGAAGTAAGACGGTGAGACCTCGATCTTGAGGGTCAGCGGGTCCTTGAGCGTCATCATCCGCTTGCCGCGAACGAAACGCTCGACATCCGCGGTGTTTCGCTTCCACCCGGCGGCGTAGGTCTCAAGATCGGGATCGCGGTCCTCGCCGATCGCGGCGAAGGCGCGCCGAATGACGTCCGCGTCCCGGCCGGACGCAGGCGAAGCGTCACCCGTGACATCGGCGAACACCGACCGGGCGTAACGGGCCACTTCCCTCTTCTTCGCCACGAGCGCCTTTTCGGCGCGGCGGAGGATGATGTCTGGTGATTCGGAAAGGCCGGTCGAGGCGCGGAACACCTCGGCATAACGTGGTCCGAGTTGCGCGCGGCCGGTGGCCCGGGTCGCGAGCGCGGTGAGCGTGATCGAGAGGTCCTGCAAGGCGAGCGAGGCGAACTGGGCCTCGCGTTGCGCCTCCTCGCGTTGTTTCTCTGGATAAGCCTGGGCGAAGCCGGATCCGTAGAACCGCGACAGGGATTCAGCCTGGGCCGCGGCGAGGCGCGCATGCTCAGGCGCCACCATCCCCGGATCCGCGATCTCGAAGGTTTCTCGCGCCGCGCGCGCGAGGGGCGGGATCAGGCTCACCCGGCGGCGGGCGGCCCCGAGCGCCCGGTCGCGCGGGAGATCGTCGCGCACGAGCAGGAAGACGGTCGCGTTCGAAAGGGGCGAAGTCCACAACAACGGATCGCGATCGCGGCGGCGCAGAACGTCGTGGTCGAGGATCTCGCGGTCGATCTGGGATCGAACCATCAACGCGTCGAGGCGGTCGTCGAGAGAGATGCCCTTGACGGCGGCGGCGGCTTCGAGGGCGGCGCGCGTTTTCCGATTGAAGTCCACCCAGCCCTCGACGCGTGGCGCCGAGAAGTCCTCGATACCGGTGTCGAACTCGTGCCGTCCCGCTTCGGTCGCCCGCGTGGGGTACATCTCGAAATAGCGTTCGACATAGGCGCTCACCAGCGTGCCTGTGGGCGATGAGTCGGTTCGTGTGGCCTGCGCCGACGCCAGAGAGGCGGCGAGAAGCAGAACGAGGAGCAGGACCGTGGAATGGCCCTTCCGGAGAATCCTCATCAGGAGAGGGTCGTGGGAAGGCCCTGAGCCTTCCACTCCGCCATGCCGCCCTTGACGTCAATCACATCCTTGAGGCCGATCTCGCGGAGAATCTCGACCGCCATCGGTGAACGATAGCCGCCACCGCACACCACATAGGTCTTGAGCGAAGGATCGATGTAGGCGGCGTGGTCTTCGAGAAGATGGAGCGGAGCATGGATGGCGCCCGCGATGTGACCGGCGGTCCACTCGCCCTGCCTTCGGACGTCCACGACCTGGAAGGTTCGTGGGGTGCTGTCGCGGCCAGCCGTGAGCGCCTCACTGAGCTCGCCAACCGAAACCTGGGCCGTGGTCTCCACCGGAAGTCCGTGCTCCTTCCAAGCCTCGATCCCGCCGGCGAGCCAGCCCGTGACCCTTTCGAGGCCCACGCGGGCCAGACGGGTGCGCGCCTCGCTGGCCGCCCCCCCGCTCCCTGCCACGATGAGCAGGTCGCGACGCGCGTCGATGAGCGTCCCCGCCCACGAAGCGAACTGACCGTCGAGACCAATGTTGAGAGATTGCGGAACCGCGCCGGCTGCGTACTCCTTCGAGGTGCGGACGTCCAGAACCACCGCCCCCGCCTGCTGCCGCTTCCTGAACTCGGAAGGGGCGAGCGGTTCGGGCGTCTGGCTCGGCTCGAGAGCCGGGGCGCCCTGCCGATTGATCTCCACATCCATCGGGAAGTACTGCGGTATCTCGGGGGCGTCCTGGGTGAGGAACTCGATGAACGCATCGCGGGTCATGGGCTGGAGGGCCACGTTCGAGGTCTTCTGCCGGCCCATGGTCGAGAACGCGTCCTTCGAAAGGTTCTTGCCACAAAGCGACCCCGCGCCATGGGCCGGATACACGAGAACATCATCGGGGAGCGGCAGGAGCTTTGCCTGCAACGAATCGTAGAGATGCCCCGCCATCTGCTGCGAGGTGATCCCCTTGCTGCCGAGCAGGTCCGGCCGGCCCACGTCGCCGATGAAGAGGGTGTCGCCGGTGAGGACCATCTGCGGCTTCTGGCTCGCGCGCGGATCGCTGACGAGCACGCAGACGCTCTCGGGGGTGTGGCCGGGTGTCTCGAGAAAGGTCAGGGTCAGGGCCCCCACCCGAACCACGTCGCCATCCTTGACACCCTGATGCTGAAAGGCCGCGGCGGCGCGATGGGAGATGAGGATCGTGGCCCCGGTCCGCTCGGCGAGTTCACGGTGGCCGCTCACGAAGTCCGCGTGCAGGTGGGTCTCGATGACGTAACGGATGGCCAGGCCACGCGCTTTCGCTTCATCTATGTAGATGTCCACGTCCCGCCGGGGATCGACGATCGCGGCTTCGCCGTCCGCGCCGACGAGGTACGAGGCCTGGGCGAGGCACCCAAGGTAGAACTGCTTGAACTCGAACGTGGGCTCGGGAAGACCGCCTTGGGGTTCGGGGATGGTGCAGGTCATGATGCGTTCTAATATAACCCTTGTCGCATATAATCACACACCGACATGAAAACAGCGCCCCACCTCGAGCACCTGACCCCCGAGGGCTTTTCCCTCGTGGCCTCCCGGTTTCGTCTGCTTTCAGAACCGTTGCGCCTGCAGATCCTAAATCGACTTCAGGAGGGAGAGACCTCGGTTTCGCAGCTCGCCGAGGACATCGGCGCCTCCCAGCCCAACGTCAGCAAGCACCTGCGCCTTCTGATCGACGGCGGCCTGGTGGCCCGGCGGCAGGAGAAGACGTCGGTTTTCGTCAGGGTCGCCGACCCGTCGGTGTTCGAGTTGTGCCAGGTGGTGTGCGGGGGGATCGAAAAGCACCTGAACGCCCAGGCGAAGGCCTTCGTCCGCAACCGCGGATAGCCAGGTCTCCGGACGCCCGGGTTTTGCGATTGTAATAACGCGCTATTACACTACGCACGGATGAAACACCGGGATACCCGCCCTGCCCTCTCTCCCCTGCTCGAGGCCCTGCTCTGCCTCGAGACGCCGGCTGAGCTGCGGGTCTTTCTCGAGGACCTCTGCACGCCCGCGGAACTCGAGGCCATGGCCGACCGCTGGCGCGTGGTTCCCCTCCTTCTGAAGGAGACGCCCTACCGCGAGATCCACGACCGCACGGGGGTGAGCGTCACCACCATCGGGCGGATCGCCCGGTGCCTCGCGTTTGGAGCCGGCGGATACCGGATCGCCGCCGGGCGCGTGCTGCCGGCGGCGCGAAAAGCGAGGACTCGGCGATGACCGCGACGAAGGCGCTTTCCGCCCGCGTGATCCGGTGGAGCGAGACCGATGAGCAAACCCGCCGAGACGTCCTCCAAAGGCCCGACGTGGCCGTTCAGGCGGACCTCGATGCACGGGTTCGAGCGATCATTGAAGCGGTTGAGCGCGACGGAGACGAAGCCCTGCGGCGGCTGACTGAGCGCTTCGATGGTCCGCGGCTCGAGACGTTCGAGGTGAGCGCTTCCGAGTTCGACGCGGCCGACGCGGCGGCGCCCGCGGAGGTGAAGGCGGCGATGGCGGAGGCGCGCGCGCGGCTGATCGCCTGGCACCGGGCGGGGATGTCGGAGGACTTCCGCATCGACACCGCGCCGGGCGTCTCGTGTGGCCGCATCCTCCGGGGTATTCGTCGGGTCGGTCTCTACGTCCCCTCCGGTTCAGCCCCTTTGCCTTCCACCGCACTGATGCTGGGCGTACCCGCGAGCCTCGCCGGTTGCGAGGAGGTGATCCTGTGCACCCCTCCGCGGAAGGACGGCAGCGCCGACCCAACCATCCTCGTGGCCGCGCGTCTGTGCGGAATCCGTCGCGTCTTCAAGGTCGGCGGCGCCCAGGCCATCGCCGCGATGGCGTTCGGTACTCCCTCCATCCTGGCCTGCGACAAACTCTTCGGTCCCGGCAACGCTTTCGTGACCAGCGCCAAACGGCACGTTTCCACGATGCTCAGCGGGCCCGCGATCGACCTGCCGGCCGGTCCGTCCGAGGTGCTGGTGATCGCGGATTCAGGCGCCTCACCCGAGTTCGTTGCCGCGGACCTGCTCGCCCAGGCCGAACACGGGCCGGATTCACAGGTCATCCTCCTGAGCGACGCCCCGACTCTCATCGATGCCGTCATCAAGTGCGTCGAGAGGCAGATCGAGAGCCTGCCTCGTGCCGACATCGCGCGGCGCTCCCTCGATCACGCCCGCTTCGTTGCGACCGACACGCTGGACGGCGCCTTCGACATCAGCAACGAATACGCCCCCGAACATCTGATCCTCGCCCTGCGCGCCCCGGAGAACTTCCTGAACCGCGTGCGCGCTGCCGGCTCGGTCTTCCTCGGAGACCACGCACCCGAGACACTCGGCGACTACTGCTCGGGAACGAACCATGTCCTCCCCACGAGCGGCGCGGCCCGTGCGTACAGCGGCGTCAGCGTCGCGAGTTTCCAAACGTCGATCAGCGTTCAGTCGGTGACTCGTGAGGGGCTTTTGAACATCGGCCCCTGCGCAGTGACGCTCGCCCGTGCCGAAGGCCTCGAAGCCCACGCACAGGCGGTCGTTCGCCGCATGGAGTCGTCATCATGAGCGTCCTCGATCTCGTCCGGGAGGACCTCCGCGCCTTCGCCGGTTACGCCTCGGCCCGGCGAGAGAAGGCGACAGGCCATGTCTGGCTCAACGCGAATGAGAGTCCCTGGACATCGAGCGCCGATGCCGGCCACGGCCTCAACCGATATCCCGAGCCGCAGCCCCAGGCCCTGCGCGCGCGGCTGGCGGAACTGTATGGCGTTTCCGCCGAGAGGCTCATGGTCACCCGCGGCAGCGACGAGGGGATCGATCTGCTGGTGCGCGCGTTCTGCCGAGCCGGCGTCGACGGCGTCCTCATTGCGCCACCCTGCTTCGGGATGTACGCGGTCAGCGCCCGGGTTCAGAACGCGCCGCTCGTCGAGGTTCCGCTGATCGACGACGAGACGCGTTTCGCCCTGGACCTGACCGCGATCGAGGACATCATCGAGCTTGGCGACGTGCGCGCCGTGTTCCTCTGCTCGCCCGCCAACCCCACGGGGCAGGCGCTCTCGCTCAAGGAGATCCGCCGCCTCGCGAAGAAGGCCACGGATCGCGCGGTGCTGGTCCTCGATGAGGCGTACGTCGAGTTTTCGTCGATCGGGAGCGCGCGCGACCTGCTCGATGAGTTCACTCATCTCGTGATCCTGAGGACCCTCTCGAAGGCCTACGCCATGGCGGGAGCGCGCATCGGCGCGGTTCTCGGCGATCCGGATGTGATCGGTGTCCTTCGCTCTCTCCAGGCGCCGTATCCGGTGCCGGCGCCCTCCGCGGCCATAGCCCTCGCCGCCCTCTCCGACGCGGCGCAGAAGGAATCGCGCGAGCGCATCGCCACGGTGGTTGGCGAACGCAAGTCCCTGCTCAAGAGTCTGTCGGGGATCGCTGGCGTGCGGCGCGTCTATCCCTCCGAGGGCAATTTCCTTCTCGTGCGCTTCGCCGATCCGACCGCGGCGTTCGAGCGACTTCTAAAGAGCGGTGTGGTCGTCCGCGACATGCGTGCGATGCCGCAACTCGGCGACGCCCTTCGCATCTCGGTGGGAACACCGGAAGAGAACGCGACAATGATCAGGGCGCTCGCATGACCATGATCCTGTTCATCGATCGAGATGGAGTCCTGATCGAGGAGCCTGCCGATTTCCAGATCGACTCCTACGAGAAACTCCGGCTCGTCGAAGGCGTGATCCCGGCGCTTCTCCGTCTGCGCGATGCCGGTTTCGAGTTCGTCATGGTGAGCAACCAGGACGGCCTCGGAACCACGAGTTTCCCGCGCGAAACCTTCACCGGACCTCATAACCTTCTCCTCCAAATCCTCTCCTCCCAGGGCATACGGTTCCGCGAGATCCTGATCGACGAGAGTCTGCCCGAAGAGCACAAACCGACGCGGAAGCCGGGGATCGCCATGGTCCTTCACTATCTCCGCGACCGTTCGATCGACCTGGCGAAGAGCGCGATGGTCGGGGATCGGGAGACGGACATGCAGTTCGCGAGCAACCTGGGAGTGCGCGGCTTCAGGCTCGGTCCTGGGCACTATTCCTGGGCCGAGATCGCCCACGCCCTCGTCGATGCTCCCCGAATCGCCGAGGTCGAACGGGCCACGAAGGAAACCCGGATCAGGGTCAGAGTCGATCTGGACCGGACCGCCGATCCCGTCGTCAAGACCAACCTCGGTTTCTTCGATCACATGCTCGAGCAGCTCGGCAAACACGGCGGCTTCGCCCTTGAGGTCAATTGCGCAGGCGACCTCCACATCGACGAGCACCACACCGTGGAGGACACGGCCCTCGCCCTCGGCGCGGCGCTCAAGCAGGCTCTCGGCGATAAGCGCGGCATCGGGCGGTACGGCTTCACCCTGCCGATGGACGAGACGCAGGCGAGCGCGGCGCTCGATTTCTCGGGCCGTCCCTACTTCGTGTTCAACGGGACGTTCCCTCGCGACCATGTCGGCGGTCTGCCGACCGAGCTTGTTCCCCACTTCTTCCGATCTCTGTGCGAGACCTCGGGCCTCAACCTGCATCTGAGTGTTCAGGGCGAGAACACTCATCACATGGTCGAGTCCTGTTTCAAGGCGACGGCAAGGGCGCTTCGGCAGGCGATCCGCCGCGAAGGAGTCGAACTGCCGAGCACCAAAGGCGCTCTGTGACCCCAAGGCTCGTCCTCCTCGATTCAGGAGGAGCCAACCTGGGATCGGTTCAGGCAGCCTTTGGGCGAGTCGGCGTGGACGCTCCAGTTACCTCGGACTGGAACACGATCCGCGGTGCGACCCACGTGGTGCTTCCCGGTGTGGGCGCCGCCGCCGCCTGCATGGCGAAGCTGCGTGAGAACGGCCTCGACCGCGTGATTCCGCGCCTTACCCAGCCGCTCATCGGAATCTGCGTCGGCATGCAGCTTCTCTATCAACGTTCCGAGGAGAGCGACACCGACTGCCTGGGGCTCCTCGAAGGCACAGTGCGATTGCTACCGCACGCTCCCGGCATCCGGATCCCTCACATGGGCTGGAATCGGCTCAATGCGACCCAGACCGACCACCCCCTGATCGGCGGCCTCAACGGCGCGTCGGTCTACTTCGTCCACTCCTACGGGGCTCCGCCCTCGGAGGACACCCTGGCCACCTGTGGCCACGGCGAACCCTTCAGCGCCATCGTCGCCAGGGGCGCGGTCATGGGCGCCCAGTTTCATCCGGAGCGGTCGGGAGCCTCGGGCGCGCGTCTGCTCCGGAACTTCCTCGCGATTTCATGAGCTTCACCATCCTGCCCGCGATTGACGTCCGACACTGCGCCATCGTTCGTCTCTCTCAGGGCGACTACGAAAAGCAGACGACGTATGAGGCCCGGCCGATCGAGACGATCCGCGAGTACGCCGCGGCCGGCGCTGCGTGGCTCCACCTCGTCGATCTCGACGCCGCTCGCGAGGGGCGCTACACGCTGCTGCCGCTGGTGAAGGAGATTCGGGCCGCGACGTCTCTCCGGATCCAGACTGGTGGCGGCGTGCGCCACGAAGACGATGTCGCGGCGATGATCGCCGCTGGCGCAACGCGCGTGGTCGTGGGTACGGTGGCGGTTCGGGAGCCGGAGAAGGTCTGCGGCTGGCTCGCGAAGTTCGGACCCGACCGCCTGACCCTCGCTCTCGACACCCGCCAGGACGAACGCGGTTTGTGGAGGCTCCCGGTCCGCGGCTGGACCGAGAACACGCCGCACACGCTCGAAAGCCTTCTGGGTCTTTACGCCGAGGCGGGACTTCGCCACGTGCTTTGCACCGACATCGCCCGCGACGGCATGTTGTCGGGTTTCAACACCGACCTGTATCGCTCGCTCGCCCTGCGTTTCCCGGACCTCGAGATTCAGGCCTCCGGCGGCGTGCGCAGCATCGCCGATATCCAGGATGCCAAACGCGCCGGCGCCTCGGCTGCGATCCTCGGCCGCGCTCTTCTCGAGGGCCGCTTCGGCCTCAAGGAAGCGCTCGAATGTTGAGCCGCCGGATCATCCCCTGCCTCGACGTGCGCGACGGCCAGGTCGTGAAGGGTGTGGGTTTCCGCGACCACGTGGTGATGGGCCACATCGAGGACCTCGCCCTGCGCTACCGCGATGAGGGTGCTGACGAACTCGTGTTCTACGACATCACCGCGAGTCCGCAGGGCCGAACGGTCGACCGAGCGTGGGTCGAGC
>CAZBTT010000015.1:0-21284 GCA_964494295.1 uncultured Acidobacteriota bacterium | reverse complement strand
CAACGTGACATCAGCATCTACCGCCAGCTCGCGGGCGGCGTGACCGCGGCCAACGTCCTTCACGGTTCGTGCAACTCGATCGGGGGCCAGAACGCGACCATCAAGTTGCGCTGGGGCGTCGAATCCGGCGAGGCGCTGCTCTTCAAGGGCGCGCCTCCCGGGATCAAGTTCGCGCTTGGGGAAAATCCGAAGCGGTCGAGCTTCACGGGCGGCACGCGGCGCTACCCCGCCACGCGCATGGGTGTCGAGGTTTCGATCCGCGACGCCTTCCTCGAAGCCAAGGCCTACAAGAAGGAGTGGGACGCTTACGACACGGCGGTGAAAGCGGCGGGCGCACGCAACCCGGTCAAGGGCGCATCCGCACCAGTGACGCCGCTGGCGCCGCGGAAGAATCTGCAAATGGAAGCGCTCAAGGAGATCCTGGAGGGAAAGCGGCTCGTCCACGCTCACTCGTATCGCGCGGACGAGATCCTCATGCTGATCGACGTCGCTAACGAGATGGGCTTCAAGATCGCCACGTTCCAGCATGTGCTCGAGGGCTTCAAGGTCGCGAGCGAGATCGCGAAGCACGGCGCGGGCGCTTCGACCTTCTCCGACTGGTGGGGCTACAAGATGGAGGCCTACGATGCGATCCCCTACAACGCCGCGATCATGGCGAGCCACGGCGTTCTCGTCTCGCTCAACTCCGACTCGGATGAGCTGGCGCGACGGCTCTACTGGGAGGCGGCGAAGGCGGTGCGCTACGGCGGGGTCTCCGAAGACGAAGCCTTCAAGATGGTCACGATCAACCCCGCGAAGCAGCTGGGGATCGACAAGTGGGTGGGCTCGATCGAGGTGGGCAAAGACGCGGATCTCGCGGTGTTCCGCGCTCACCCCTTCGCGGCCGACACGCGCGTCGAGATGACGCTGGTCGACGGCAAGGTGATGTTCGATCGCAGCAAGGATGTGGCCGCCCGCAAAGGGGTCGCGGCGACGCTTGGAGGTGTGCAATGAGAAACCCCCGGTTTAACTTCGTCGCTCTCGCCACGGTCTTCGTCCTCGGCGTGTCCGGCACGGCCCCGGCGGCCGACGCCCCCATTGTGATCACGGGCGCGCGTGTCGTCACCGTCTCGGGCGGAATCCTGGAGAACGCCTCCATCGTGATCCAGGACGGACGGATTTCGTCCGTGGGTGGCGGCGTCACCGCCCCCGCGGGGGCCCGCACCATCGACGGGCGGGGGAAAACCGTTTATCCCGGCCTCTTCGATGGTCTCACCTACCTCGGTCTCGCGGAGGTTACCCAGGGCGCGGCCGGTACCGTTGACATGAACGAGACGGGCGACATCAATCCGCACGCGAAGACCTGGGTGGCTCTGCACCCCGACAGCGAGTTGCTTCCCGTGGCGCGCGCCTTCGGCATCACCACGGCACTCACCGCTCCGGGAAGCGCCATGGGCGGCGCGAGCCTGATCGCGGGCCAGAGTGCGGTGATCCGCACGGTTGGCGACACACCGAAAGCACTCACGGTGAAGGGCCCCATCGCCATGCACATGCGTTATCCGAGCGGCGCGCCCGTGATCGACTTCTCCCAGGGCCCGCCAAACCTCGAGCCGAAGACGTTCGAGCAGCGCGTTTCCGAGCGGAAGAAGAATCAGGAGAAGGATCTCCAGCGGCTCAAGGGACTCTTCGAGGAGGCTCGCGCTTATGGCGAGGGTGTGGCGTCAGGCACGGCCATGAAAGTCGACCTGCCCATGGAGGCGCTGGCGCTCGCCGCCTCGGGAAAGATCCCCGTGGTGATGCGCGCGAACGCGGAGGCCGACATCAAGGGCGCCATCAAGTTCGCGAACGACAGCAAGCTCAAGCTCATCATCGCGGGGGCCGCCGAAGCCTGGCGCTGCGTCGACGAGCTCAAGAAGAACGATGTCGCGGTTCTGATCGGCGTCGATCAGCTGCCGACTCGTGAGGCGGATCCCTACGACGCCGCTTACGCGAACGCTGCGACCCTCCACAAAGCCGGCGTCCGCTTCGCCATCGTCACCGACGACGCCTCGAACTCCCGCAACCTGCCGCTCGAAGCCGCGATGGCGCACGCCTATGGCCTGCCCCGTGATGCCGCGATCCGCGCGATCACTCTCTCCCCCGCGGAGATTCTCGGCGTGGCCTCGACCCTCGGCTCGATCGAGCCCGGAAAAGCCGCGACGCTGATCATGACCAACGGCGACATTCTCGACCACCGAACGAACATCACGACCGTGATCATCGACGGCAAGGAAACCTCGCTCGACAACAAACATCAGCGTCTCTACGATCGGTATAAGGCGAGACCGTAGCCGCACGGAGGCGGGCGAGGGGGCGGTTACCTCGATGACGCACAAGAAGAAGCCGGCGCCGCCCGCGGCCCCCGCGCGTGAGTTCGAGGTCCAGCTCTTATGCCCGCACTGCGGCGGACCGTTCATCGCCACCGACGCGACGGTCAGCCACACCTGCGAGCACTGCCGTTCCCTGCTGATCATCGGAGCACCTGAGCGAGAGGAAGTTTTCGTCGAGCCGGCCCAGATCACCGAGCCCGCGGCGATCCTGGAGACGCTCCTGCGGTACCGGATCGACGCGCATCGAGCGGCACTCGTCGCGAAACACAGCGATGCGGAGGGAAATCCCCCGCCGGACATCCTCGTCAATTCGCTGTTGAAGCGCTTCGAAGCCAAACTCCGGGCGAGTGCCCGGATCATCGACAGCCGGCTCATCCACGTGCCCTACCGCCAGACCTCGGGGAAGATTGTCCAGGCGGTCCTTGGCCGGCACGGCGATGGGCCCAAGATCGCGCGGCTCCGCGCCTATCTCGCGGAGCAGACCTCCGCAGCCTACGATGCCGCTCGCTTCAACCTGCGCGACGCGGGACTGCGCCTCGGCAGAAGCGTTTTCAGGCCTCTCCTGAGCGCCGACGTAGCGAAGCTGGGCCGCTTCCTGCCTCGGCTCCCTGCCGACGCCTCTCGTCGCGAACTCGAGAAATGGCGCGGCCAGAATCTCGAACCGGGTTTTGAATCGGTGGCCAAGCAGGGGCAGGTCGTCGTGACCTTTGAAGCCACGGTGTATCGCCCCTACTTCCTGGTCCGCGCCATGCTCGACCGCGGCGATGAAACGCTGCTCGTAGACGCGGGCTTCGGAACGATCGCGGGCTATCTGAGCGACGAGGAGCGCAACAAGTTCACACTCGGGAAAGATACCGATCCCCTCGGAACCGCGGGGTCATCCTTCCGCGACGTGTTCGTGGCCCCCTCGCGCTGCCCGAACTGCGGAATGGATCCAAAGCTCGCCGAGGCTGCGATCGTTTCAGTCTGCGAGAACTGCCACGCGGGAATAGCGCCAACCGCAAAGGGCCTGACGCTCGTCAGCTACGAACGCGAGGAGGGAACCACGACGTCGCGCGACACGGTCCTGCTTCCCTTCTGGCGTTTCCCGTTCGAGATCGGCCTCGCCGGCGCGCCCGTGATTCGCACGCTTGAAGCCTACGCGGCGGCGCTGTTCCCACAGGGCGTGCCCAAGGGCTTCTCGCCGCAAGGACCGCACGTCCTGGTCCCGGCCTTTCGGCTGCTCACCACCGCGGCGGGCGACCAGGCCTTCACCACGTTCGCGAGCGCCCTGCATGCGCGTCGGTGGGCCTGGACTCCGGATCGGGTGGGCCTCGAAGCGCGGCCGCGTTTCGTGCCGGTGTCGTTCCCGGAAGACGAGGCGCGCCAGATCGCGTGGGCAACGCTGTTCGCCCTGCATACCAAGGCCTCCGCGGCCCGGCTGAACACGCTCCTCCTGAAGCAGAAGCTCTTCGACGCGAAACTCTCGTTCGGCCCGGGCACGGTCGCCCTGATCGCGTTCACAGTGAGCGACAAGGTCTTTGAACGTCCGGAGGCGAACATCCCGCGTCTTCTTATCGAAGGGGGTCCCGTGCTCGCGGCCCAGCGTATGACCGTTCAGGCTGCCGCGGCGGCCTTCTTAGCCGCCCAGAAACGTCCGTCGATGGCGGATCGCGTGAAGACCTCCAGGTTCACTGGCGGAGAGGAATGACGGTCACTCTGAGCCGAGGACCGAGATCACCACAATCGCCGCGATGATCACGGCGAGGCCGGCGAAGAAGATCTTGACCCACGAGAGCGGATGTTCACCTGCGATCTTGCCGGTGAAACCGTTGACGATCACCTGGAAGGGCTTGCCGCGAAACGTGTAGGTCAGTAGCCACAGCGGGGCCAGAACATGTTTGAAAGTCTGGGCCGAGTACTGCTGCTGGGTCTGCAGATTGCGATGGGTGTCGCCCGGGACCTGCTGCGCGCACAGCGCCTCGATCTTCCGCTCCATCACCGCGCGCGAGGTCTGGGAGGCCGTGCCGAGGTCGATCTGATATCTCTCGACCACGAACCCGGCAAGGTATCCCGAGTCGTAAGGCACGGCGTCGCGGGTGGGGAAAGGCTCGACCTCTCGCAGCAACTTGGGGTGGACGCCCTTCGAACCGCAGATCAATTCGTCGTCGAAGAAATGGTCGAGCTCGCCGGAGGCCGGACTCCAGCGCGTGTGGCGAACCTGGCGGGTGCGGGTCTGGCCACCTTCCCGATAGGTCTCGGTGGTGTAGTAATAGGTCCCCGATTCCGCCGTCCAAACCGCGTGAACCTTCGCGTCGAACGTCCAGTACGGCACATAGAGCCCGCGAAGCGTGTCGGTCATCGCCTTCTGTCCGAGCGCGTTCGGGGCGAACCAGCGCGAGCCGTACCACTTTCGAATGTCGTCGCGCACCCGCGACTCGGAGACCTTCATGGGAAGCAGGCTCTCCGGCCGGATGAGTTCGTTGACGTCCTTGTAGGGCACGAGGGACGCGGAGCCGCAGAACTCGCAGTTCTGGGCCACCCGGTGCGGCTCGAACGAGGAGATCGCCTGGCAGCTCTGACACTTGACCTCGATGGCCTCGCGCGCGAGGCCGGTCTCGCGGCCCTTCAAGGAGGCGAGGGTCTGCTTGAGATCGTGCTCGATGATCTCGCCTTCGACCTTCAGCTCCGATGCGGACTCGGTCCCGCAGAAGCCGCAGATCAGCGCGTGTTTGGCGGGACTCCACGTGGCTTCGGCCCCGCACGCCGGACAGGCGTACTTCGAACTCGCAGTTACTTCCGCCAATGCTGTTGGCGAAAGACTAGGACTTCAGAAATTCGTCGAGAGAGGCTCGGGTGATGCGGAACTGCGAGCCGATCTTCTTGGCCTTGAGATCGCCCGCCTGGATGGTGGCAAGGACGTCGGCTTCGGAGACGCCGAGGATCCTCGCTGCATCCGCCGGCCCGAAGACCTCCGGCAAAGCCGGACCCGCGGCCGCGGGGGCCGCGCCACCGACGGGGAAGGCTCCTCCCGCAGGCCCCGTCCCGGGAGCCGCCATGCCCTGCATCATCTGCTGGGCCATGGCGAAGCCCATCGCCATTTCCATTGGGCCACCGGCTCCACCGCTGGCGCCACCGGGCTGGACCACCGACTGGCCCATCTGGTACTTGACGTAGTCGTTGAGATTTCCGAGCGTCGACATCGCCGCGCGCTTGTCGATCGCCTGTTCGACCTCGGGCGGCACGGAAACGTTCTCGATGATGAAAGATCCGAGTTCGAGGCCGTACTTCTGGCTGATCGTCGGGTTGATGACGTTGAGGAGGGCGTCGCCCAGTTCGCCGTATCGCCCCACCAGGCCCACCACGGGGATCTTGGCCGTGCCCAGGGCGTCCGAGAACATCGACACCAGGCGCGAACGCATGGTGTCCGCGAACTCGTCGAGACGGAAATTGTGGTCCGTACCCGCCACTTCCTTGAGGAAGATTTTCGGATCTACCACACGGAAGTCGTACGTTCCGTACGCGCGCACGCGAACGATCCCGAAATCGGGGTCGCGCATCATGATGGGATTTGCGGTGCCCCACTTGTTGCCCGTGAAAAGGCGGGTGTTGACGAAATAGACATCGGCCTTGAAGGGCGATTCGAAGCCGTACTTCCACCCCTTGAGCCGCGACAACACGGGGATGTTGTCGGTGACTAGGGAGTGTTTGCCGGGGAAGAAGGTGTCGCCGTACTGGCCCAGGTAGACGAACTGGGCGAGCTGCGACTCGCGCACGATGAGCTGCGCGCCGTTCTTGATTTCCTTGTCTTCGTCGGGAAACAGCCAGGAAACGGTGTCGCGGGAATCGTCCTGCCACTGGATGATCTCCAGCAGCTGACTCTTGATGAAACCCTTCAAATCGACCATGGCGGACTCCTCGTATCAGTGTGAACAGCCGGGAGTGGGGATTCTGAACCCCGATCAGTAACTTCGCAACGCCTTGATCCGGTCCTCGAGGGGAGGGTGGGTCGAGAAGAGAGCCATGAAACCCCGGGCGCCGCCCGAGATCTTGAAACTCGCCAGGGCGGGAGCGCGGGGATCAACCGCCTGCGGACCCGCGGCCAGGCGTTCCAACGCCGCAACCATGTTCCCGGCCCCGGCAAGGGACGCCCCGCCCGCGTCCGCACGGAATTCGCGGTGACGCGAAAACCACGCGGTGACGAGAGAGCCCGCGATGCCAAGAACGATCTCGGCGACGAGTCGGACGATGAAATACAGACCGTTTGATCCACGCTCATCGCGCGCGTTGCTCGCGACCACCGACGCGATGATCCTGGAGATGAACATGACGAAAGCGTTCATCACACCCTGCAACAGGGTCATGGTGACCATGTCGCCGTTGCCGATATGAGAAACCTCGTGGGCCAGAACCGCTTCCAGTTCGTTGCGCTTCATCGAGCGCAGTATCCCGGTGGACACCGCGACGAGGCTCTTCTTCTTCGAGGGACCAGTGGCGAAAGCGTTTACTTCGGGCGATTCATAGATCCCGACCTCGGGCATCGGCAGCTGGGCCTGCTGGGCCAGACGTTCGACGGTTCGATAGAGCCAGTCGGCATCGGGGTTTCCGGTGTTCCCATTCACGAGCTGCACGCCCATCGCGCGCTTCGCCATCCAGCGGGAGATGGCGAGGGAGATGAAGGCGCCTCCCATGCCCCAGACGAAGCAGAAGATGGCCATGGGCACGAGGCCGTCGCCCGGACGAACCCCGAGCAGGCTCAGGATGATCGAGATCGTGACGACGACCGCGACGTTGGTCAGCAGGAACAGGAACATGCGCATGAACATCGGTTTTTCCTTTTCAGTCTCTTGGGGTGACGACTCGAAATACTAGCGAGAGGCTCCCCTGGGCCTCAAATCGCCTAAGACGCGGACCAGGCTTCGGTAGTTTGAACCCGGGCTACGATCCCGATTCCAGCAGCATCGCCGCGAGCAGCGGGATCATGATTTCGTGGTGGCCGGTCAAGGAATAGCCGCGGCCCACGCCCTTCGTGGGCCGGTTCACCACATTCGTGTTCGGCCGATAACCCTGTATGAAATCGAAGTTTGCGGTGGTGAAGTCTTCGATACGGTGGCCGAGATTGCGGGCCAGAGTCACCGCCTTGAGGAAAACTTCGGGCAGGAGAACGGCCGAGCCGACGTTGAGGTAAACCCCGCCGCCGCCAAGCCTTGCGACCTCGGCCGCGAGGATGCGGAAGTCGAGATGCGACGCGCGGCCAACGGCGCCCGGGTCGCAGGAGGGATGCATGTGAACGATGTCGGTTCCAATGGCGACATGAACCGTCGCGGGAATGCCGAGCCGCCACGCCGCAGCCAGGATCGAAAACCGCCGGAACTTCGCCGCGCGCCTTTGCGAAATGTACCGGCCGAGCGAAGCGCCGAGGCCAAGGCCGTCGCGATCGCCAGACACGATCGCGCGATTGATCTCCTCACCGGTTTCCTTCGCCATTCCGAACTGGCCGGCGCCGAGGACCGCGTCGACCTCCTCTGAAGTCTGACCGGCGATCGCGGTTTCGAAGTCGTGGACGATGCCCGCGCCATTGAGCGCTATGGCGGTGATGAAGCCGCGCTCCATCAGATCGATCACGATCGGAGCCAGGCCGACTTTCAGCACGTGCGCGCCCATTCCCCAGATGAGGGGCCGGTTGCGCACGCGGCCGCGAACCAGATTGTCGGCCACCGCGCGCAGTTGATCGGCGGCCAGAATCTTCGGAAGAGACGACGTGAACGACGCGAGCCGGGCGCCGCGCCGGTGGGGCCGGCCGAACTCCGCCACGGTGACCTTGCTGATGCGCGAGGCGAGGGGATAGGTCGTAACCCCCGCAAGGTCCAGCGGCTTCCGGGCGCGGGTTTTTCGAGCCGGAACCTTCGAGACGGTCACCGCAGTCGCTCTTCGAGCAGCTCGCACAGGATGTGGTTCATGAGGTGATGGACCTCCTGGATCCGCGGCGTCTCCCTGGACGGAGCCGCGAACAGATGATCCACGAGGGCCGCGAGCTGCCCGCCGCCTTCGCCGGTCATGCCCACGGTGAGCAGGCCGCGCGACTTCGCCACCTTCATCGCCTCGAGAACGTTCTTCGAATTGCCGGAGGTGCTGATCCCGACCGCGATGTCTTGGGGTCGAGCGTGGGCCTCCACTTGGCGCTTGAAGATGTGCTCATAGCCGTAGTCGTTTCCCACCGCGGTCATGATCGACGAGTCCGTGGTGAGAGCGAGGGCGGGAATCGGCGGGCCTTCCTTGGTGAACCGGCCCACCAGTTCACCCGCGAAGTGCTGGGCGTCGGCGGCGGATCCGCCATTGCCGAAGACCAGCACCTTGCCCCCGGCGCGCACGCGGTCGGCGATGCCATCGGCCAGGGCTACGAGATCGGCCGCTCGTTCGGTGAAGAAGCGGCGTTTGGCCTCGAGGCTCTCCGCGACGACCGTGGCGATGCGTTGTTTGGACATCAGGCTGGGATTATCTCTTGGAAGGCACGCGCGGGCTGCTGCCTTCGCAGGCCGGCTCGTAGAATCGCCAGGTGGCGAGGAAAAGGCATAAAGCCCCCGCTCCGGCTCTTCCTGGGCCGGACGCCCCCGCGGGTGCTCCTCGCGCGGGCAGGCCGCTGGCCGGGCTTCTGGTGGTGGGCGGCATGCTCATGGCCGTCACTGTCGTCGCCATGGTCTGGCGGTCGACCTCTCGCACGATCGAGCCCGACCCGCGGCTTTCGGTTCTTCTGATCACCGTCGACACGCTGCGCGCGGACGCCCCCGGCGTCTACGGCGGCAAGGCGGAGACCCCGTGGATCGACCGGCTCGCCCGCGAGGGCGTGCAGTTTGAAACCGCCCACGCGCACAACGTGGTGACTCTCCCATCGCACTCCAACATCCTCTCCGGGCAGCTTCCGCTCTCCCACAGCGTTCGCGATAACACCGGGTTTCGTTTTCCCGCGGCAATGGAGACCATGGCGACACGGCTGAAGTCGCTCGGGTTCCGCACCGGCGCGTTCGTGAGCGCGTTCGTGCTCGACTCTCGTTTCGGACTCGATCGCGGCTTCGATGTTTATGATGACCGGGCCGCTGGAATCGAGGCTCAGTCGCCGTTCAAGGTGCCGGAGCGGCCAGGCGCCCTCACGGTGGAGCGCGCCAGAACATGGATCGAGGCTCAGGGCGACTCGCAGTTTTTCGCCTGGGTTCACCTCTATGAGCCCCACTACCCTTACACCGCGCCTGAGCCTTTCGGCTCACGGTACGCGGAAGATCCCTATGCCGGCGAAGTCGCGGCCACGGATGCGGCACTGGGGCCCCTGCTCGAATCGATCCTGGCCGGCGCGCGCACGCAGCGTGTGCTCGTGGTGTTCACCTCGGACCACGGGGAAGGTCTGGGGGAACACCAGGAATCGACGCACGGCGTGTTCGCCTACGAGTCCACGCTGCGGGTTCCGCTGATCCTCTGGTCGCCCACGTTCCCCGTCGCCACGGTGAAGACACCCGTGCGTCACATCGACATTCTTCCCACTGTTCTCGCGGCGCTTGGCCAGGGCGGAGCCAGCGAGCTTCCGGGCCGAAGCCTCCTGCCGCTGGCCGAGGCGGGCGCAGGGGAAGTCACGCCGTCGTACTTCGAATCCCTGTCCGCGTCGCTCAACCAGGGATGGGCCCCGCTGCGTGGCCTCTTCGACGGACGTTTCAAGTACATCGACCTGCCCCTGCCGGAACTCTATGACCTCGACCAGGATCCCAAAGAACTGAAGAACCTCGTGGCCACCGAGCCCGTGGTCCTCGATCGCCTGAGAACGGCGCTGTCGCGCGAGCGAGAGAAGGACCGCGGTTCGAATCGAGGCGAGGAGGATGCGGCCACTCTCGAGAAGCTGAGGGCGCTCGGATACGTCGCCGCCGGAGCGGCCGCGCCGGCCAAGGATCAATACACGGAAGCGGATGACCCGAAGAATCTGGTCGAGATCGACGAACGCAACCGCCAGGTGGTCATGCTGTTCAATCGCGGGGGCCTTCACTTGAACGAGGCGGTTGACCTCGTCAAACAGAATCTCGGCGCGCGTCCGGACATGTCGGGCGCCAACCTCCAACTCGCCTACCTCGAGCGCGCGCGCGGCAATCTGAGAGGCGCCGTGGCCGCCGCGAAGCGGGCGGTCGAACTCAAGCCCCTCGATGGCGAGGCGGTGGCCCTGCTCGGCGCCTACCTCACGGAAATGGGCCAGCCGCAGGAAGCGCTCAAGTATCTCGACCCGTATGCGCGCGCCGGCGCGGTGAACTTCGATGTCCTGACCGCGCTCGGACTCGCCCGAGCCGCGCTGGGGCGAATCGAGCCGGCCCGCGAAGCGCTCGTCGCGGCCCGCGCGGTTGACCCTTCGAACGGTTTGGCGGTCGCGAACCTCGGCGTTCTCGAGTTGATGGCCGGAAATCGCGCGGCCGCCCGCGCCGCCCTCGAGCAAGCGCTCGAACTCGACCCGCAGATCGCCAAAGCCCACAACACGCTGGGGGTGATGGCGGCGCAGGAGGGCCATCCCGCTGAAGCGATCGAGCGCTGGAAGCGCGCGGTCGAGATCAACGAAAACGACTACCAGACCCTGTTCAACCTCGCCGGCACCCTGGATCGGGCCGGGCGGCGGGGTGAGGCACGCACGTATTTCGAGGCCTATCTTCGCGTCGCGCCTCCAGCCCTCGAGGCCGCGGACATCGCCCGAGTGCGGGCCTGGCTCGCCAACACGTCCGGCTGACGAGGGCGCGACCAGCGCCTCCTCCAGATCAATCTGAGCACCTGGAACGATGCTTGCTTGGGCTCTCTCCATGGAAACCATCTGGCAGGACATGATTCTCAGCCTTCGCCGCCTGCGCGGGGCTCCGATCTTTGCGCTCGTGGCGATCGCGACGCTTGCCCTCGGTATCGGCGCGAACAGCGCGATATTCAGCATCGTGAACGCGGTGGTGTTCAAGCCCCTTCCCTTCCCGGAGCCGGAACGACTCATGGCCGTCGGGGTCTCTCACCGGGGAAGGAACTTCATCCAATACGTCTCCCCGATGAATTTCCTCGACCTCCAGGCGTCGTCGCAGACGTTCCAGGCCATGTCGGCATTTACCACCGGGGACGCCACGTTGACGGATCAGGGGTCGCCTGTGACTCTGCGATGGGCGGGCGTGGGTTCTGCATTCTTCGACGTCATCGGCGTTCGGCCATCGATGGGCCGGGCGTTTCTGCCGGCTGAGAACGAGCCCGCGAACAACTCCGTCGCTGTGCTTGGACACGAACTCTGGAAGAACCGTTTCGGCGGCGATCCCGCGATCATCGGGAAGAAGATCCGGATCGAGGGCGAACGGTACGAGGTCGTGGGCATCACAGCACCCGGCAGGTCTTTCCCGGAAGGCACCGAGGTATGGACGCCGCTCAGGCACGACGAGCAATTCCTGACCAAGAGCCGTGGAGCGTGGTACCTCACCGTCATCGGTCGGCTGAGGGGCGGCGCGAGTGAGGAGTCGGCGCGCCAGGAGATCGCGACGATCGTGGCGCGTCTGGTAGAGGATTACGGAGAGGTGAATGAAGGGCTGAGCGGCCGAGTCATACCCCTGCACGAGTTGATCGTCGGCGACACGCGCCCCGGACTGATATTCCTGCTCGGCGCGGTGGGCCTGGTTCTTCTGATTGCCTGCGTCAACGTGGCGAACCTGATGCTGGGCCGTCTCGCGGCGCGCGAAGGTGAGTTCGCGGTGCGCCAGGCGATGGGCGCTTCGCGCCGCCGCCTCTTCGGCCAATTGATGACGGAGAGTCTCGTGCTCGCCGGCCTTGGGGGCCTATCGGGCGTGCTGCTCGGCTCCGCCTCGTTGCGCAGTCTGATCGCGCTGCGGCCGGCGGACATCCCGCGCCTGGATCAGGCCGCCATCGATCTTCCGGTGCTGCTCTTCGCCTTGGCAATCACCCTGCTGACCGCGATTCACTTCGGCGCCATGCCCGCGCTCCGCGCCTGGCGTCCCGCCGCCGTCTCACTGCGCGACGGGGGTCGGGGAATGTCCCCGGCTCGATCGGGCCGCGTCCGCGGCGTGCTGGTCGTCGGTCAGATGGCGCTCGCCATGATGCTCCTCGCGGGCGCCGGACTTCTCGCCCGCAGTTTCGCGCAGCTTCAGAGTGTGAAGCCGGGGTTCGACACGGGCCCGGCGCTGACCTTCAATCTCTCGCTTCCTGAGATGGCCTATGCGACGGAGGAGAGCCGCGTCGCCTTCTTCGATCGCCTGATCCAACGTCTCGAGGCTCTTCCCGGCGCGGGTCCCGCGGCCGCCACCCTCGGCCTCCCCCTGAATCGGACCCGCTTCAGTTTCTCCTTCGAGATCCGCGACGCGCCGCCGTTTAGCGCAGATCAGCGGCCGTCGATGGAAATGCGGCCGGTCACCGCGGGCTATTTCAAGGCCATGGGCATTCCCATCGTCCGCGGACGCGCGTTCCGGGCCTCCGACGCGATGTCATCGCCTCAGGTAGCGATCATCTCCGAGGCCGCTGCGCGGAGGCACTTTCCCGGTCAGGACCCGATCGGCCGCTTCATCACCATGGGGTACGGCCGCGAACAGGGCAAGCCTCGGCCGGGGGGCGAGATCGTGGGAGTGGCCGCCGACGTGAAGGACCGAGGTCTGGCGCAGGACGCCTCGGCGCAGGTCTACCTTCCGTTCGCCCAGTTGCCGGTCGCGTCGATGGACTTGCTGATCCGTACGCAAAGCGATCCGATGACGCTCGCGAAATCCGTGGAAGGGGTCGTGCACGAACTCGACCGGGAACTCCCGCTGGGTCGCGTGCGCAGCCTTGACGCGCTGATGGCGGCTTCGGTTTCCCAACCCCGCTTCTACGCGCTCCTGCTGGGGTTCTTCGCGGTGGCCGCGGTCAGCCTCGCCGCCCTTGGCATCTTCGGCGTGATGTCCTACTCGGTTGTCCAGCGCTCGCGCGAGATCGGCGTACGCCTGGCGTTGGGCGCGAATGCCGCGACCGTGCGCATGATGATCCTCCGCCAGGCCATGACCCTGGCGCTCGCTGGAGTATTCGGCGGCGTCCTCGGAGCGCTCGCGTTCTCGAAGACCATCGGCGGCCTGCTGTTCCAGCTGAGCCCCACCGATCCGTCGACTCTGGCCGTGGTGGCCGCGCTTCTGAGCGCCGTTGCATTCCTCGCGAGCTTCCTGCCCGCGCACCAGGCGACCCGGGTGGATCCCCTGATCACGCTTCGGAGCCAGTAGCGCGCCCGACGCTGGCCGCAAGTGCCGCCTCGTTCCCCGGGGGTTGGCCGATCCGCGGCGTCGCGTCTTGACCCGGTGCGGCGAATCCCAGGGCAACCAGCGCAGAGAGCATCGCCTCGTGGGACACAAACGCCATGCCAGGGATGGGGCGCTTGACCCTCCCCTCGCCGGCCCGAGGCGCCGCGGCGGTGTGCGGGAGCGGGACGCGCGGTTCCAGATCCGGTCAGCCCTGCTTCTTCGCTCAACTTGCCCACCGCAGCCGCTCCAGTTGTGGTCAAAATCAACTTTTTGAACTCCCGGCCTTCGCGATCTCACTGCTAGCCTGATGGCGCTTTGTCGCCCCTGCACTCCAAGCTGGCGCTGATTCTTCTGGCAACGCTATTCGCCGGCTGTCGCCGCGGTGAGGACCCGCGGTGGACCGGCGCCTCAGTCATTGTGATCTCCATCGACACTCTCCGCGCCGATCGCGTGGGAGCTTACGGATCGAAGGCGGGGCTCACACCGAATCTTGATCGCTTCGCCTCGCAGTCGGTGGTGTTCGAGGAGGCCTACTCTCATGTGCCGCTCACGCTTCCGGCGCACGCCTCGTTGTTCACGTCCCTCTTGCCACCGCGGCACGGTGTGCGCGACAACCTCGGCTATACCCTGGGCGAATACCGGACTGTAGCCGAGGCTTTCAAGGCTCACGGCTACAAGACGCTCGGCGCGGTGTCCTCTTTCGTGCTCCGCAAGGGCACGGGAATCGCGCGGGGCTTCGACGAATACGACGACAATATCCATACCCGTACCGATGCCGCGCTCGGCCACCAGCAACGCGACGGCGTCCGCACCGCGCAGGCTCTGGCCGATCGGATCGCCGCGAACCCCGGCCCGGTCTTCGCGTTTCTCCACATCTACGAGCCGCACACGCCCTACGAGCCGCCGGCTCAGCATCGAGGCCACGCATCCCCCTACGATGGCGAGGTCGCATGGGCGGACGAGATCGTGACCGGCTTCTTGGAGAGACTGCGGAGCCTCGGACGTTTCGAGGACACGATTATTGCGGTGACCGCGGACCACGGTGAGGGCCTCGGGGATCACGGCGAGCAGGAACATGGGGTACTTCTCTATCGCGAGGCCATGCACGTGCCCATGCTGATCCGGCTTCCCGGGGCCGCGATCGTTCGGAAGGTCCCGACCACGGTCCGTCATGTCGACCTGGCGCAAACGCTTCTCGACCTCGCCGGCCTGCCCGTGATGACGGAAACGGATGGCGAGACGCTTCTGCCCCTCATGAAGGGCCCGGGTGCGAACCGCGTGGCCTACGCCGAGTCGTTCTACGGACGACTCCACATGGGCTGGAGCGAAGTCTTCGCGGTCACCGAAGGCAAGGACCGTTACATCCGCGCGCCTCGACCGGAGTTTTTCGACCTCGCCGCCGACCCGCTGGAGAAGAACAACCTCTTCGCATCGCGCGGGCCGCTCGCCGCGCGCATGGATGGATGGGTGCGAGAACAAAGCTCGCGGAGTGCGTTTGCTCAGCCGGGAGCGGTGGACGCGCAGACGAGGGAGAAGCTGCGGTCGCTCGGCTACCTCGGCGGATCGGCGTCGGTCGCGCCAGCCGGACCGGGCGAGAGCCTTCCCGATCCCAAGGATCACATCGGCTCCTGGTCGGTGTTCGAGAAGGGCCTGAGCCTGCGCCAGGCGGGCCAGCTCGACGAAGCGATCCGCGTCTTCGAGGGCGTGCTCAAAGAGAACCCGGGAATGTCCGACGGCTGGGAAACCCTGGCCCAGACGCTTTTCCAGGCGGGACGCGCGAAAGAGGCACGGCGCGCGTTCGACCGGGTCATCGGCTTTGATCCGGCCCGCTCGTCGGCTCACTTGTCCGTGGCGAAACTCGAGCGGCTGGCCGGACGCGTCGGCGCGGCCCGCGAACATGCGGACATCGCGGCGAAGCAGGACCCGGGGGGAGCCTACGAGTTCCTCGCCGAACTCGAGCTGGCCGAGGGGCGGCTGGACGAAGCGGCGGCGGCGGCGCAGCGAAGCATTGAGGCTGACCCGTCGCGGCCCATGAGCCACTACACGCTCGGGCTGGCGGCCATGCGCCGTGGCGACTTGAAGGAAGCCGAGGGTCGTTTCCGGAGCGCCGTGGAGCGCAGCGCGTCGGACACCAGCCGGATCTTCGCGAATCTGCACGCGAGCCTCGCCGACTGTCTCGCCCGAATGGGGCGGGAAGCCGAGGCCGAAGCCGAGTTCAGAAAGGAGATCGAGATCGTTCCCTCGACCCGACCGGGCCGCGTGGGCCTCGCCCTGCTCCTTCGCTCTCAGGGCCGCGACGCCGAAGCCCGCGCCGCGCTCGACGGCCTGCTCACCGGGCGACCGGGGACGGGCCCGGAGGATTTCGATGTCGTCATCAGGACGCTGTCGGGGCTCGGCGATGGCGAGGCGGCAAATCTGTGGAGGAGCCGGGCCCACGCGCGTTTTCCGCGGGATCCGCGATTCAAGTGAGCGCGCGCGGCCGGCAAGCCGTCGCCTTTATCGCCGTATTCGCGCTCAGTCCGGCCTGCGGTCAGCGCGACGCACGCGTGCCGCCCAGGCGCCCGAGCGTGATCCTCATCTCGATCGACACGCTTCGCGCGGACCACGTCGGCGTTCGGGACCTGACGCCGTCGCTCGACGCATTCGCGAAGACCGCGATGCGCTTCACTTCCGCCTGGAGTCACGCGCCCCTTACCCTGCCCGCTCACGCGTCCATCCTCACCGGCCTTCTCCCCACCACGCACGGTGTCCGGGACAACGCGGGCTTCGAGCTTCGCGGAGGCTCGACACTGGCCGAGCGTTTCAAGAAGGCGGGCTATCCCACCGGCGGTTTCGTCTCCTCCACGGTGATGAGACGCGAGACCGGGATGGCCCGGGGTTTCGACACCTTCGACGATCAGATGCCGGGCCAGGGGCTGGAACGCCCCGGAAGCGCTACCGTCGAGCTGGCGCTTGGGTTTGCCGCGGCACATCGCGCGACACCGTTCTTCCTCTTCGTGCACTTGTACGACCCCCACACGCCCTACACCGCACCCCCGGAATTCGCCGCCCGCGGCCAAAGCGACTACGACCGGGAAGTGGCGACCGCCGACGCGGCGGTGGGCGTTCTGCTCGACGGCCTGCGCGCGCTCGGGATTGGGAGTCCCGTGATCGTGGTGACCGCCGACCACGGCGAGGGCCTTGGCGATCACGGCGAAGCGGAACATGGCCTGTTGCTTTACGCGGAGGCCATCCGGGTTCCCCTGCTCGTTGCGCGGCCGGACGGCGCGGGAGCGGGCCGCGCCATCAGCGCGACCGTCCGACATGTCGACATCGCGCCCACGCTTCTGAGCCTCGCCGGTCTGCCTTCCGGCGACACCGAGGGAGCGCCCCTCGTGCCGGATCTGCCCGGGGGCTCACGCGTGGCGTACTCCGAGACCTGGTACCCCCGCCTGCACTTCGGCTGGAGCGAACTGGCGTCGGCGAGCGAGGGGCGATGGCACTACATCGCGGGCCCGAAACCTGAGTTGTACGACGTCGAAGCGGATCCTAGAGAGGCCTCGAACCTCAATGCCGACCATGCGCGTCCAGGCGCGGCGATGGCGCGCTACCTGGCGACGCTGCGGGAGAGCGCAAAGTCCTCAAGCGCAGAACCGATTTCGGGAGAGACAGAAGAACGCCTGCGATCCCTCGGGTATCTTGGGGCCACCCGGGCCTCGAAGAACAGCGGCGGCGCCAACCCGCGTGACAAGCTGCGCTTCTATCAGCCTTTCATGACCGCCTTCACGGAGGCCCATGCGGCCCGCGGGCGGGGCGACCTTCCGAGGGCAGTGGAGCAATATCGCAAGGCCATCGATCTCCTCCGGCTCGAGGAAGGGCTCGTCGTGCCGAAGCTTCATTTTGGTCTCGGCGATTCCCTTGCCCGCCTCGGACGAACCGATGCCGCATTGGAGGCGTTCAAGGCGGAACTCGCGATCGACCCCACGAACATCGAGACCCGGACCGCCCTGGGCTCGCTGTACTGGTCCCTGGGCCGCGACGGTGACGCCCGCGGCGTCATCACCGGCATCGTGACCGAAAATCCGAAGGCGGGGGATCGCGAGCACGCCGCGGTGACTCAGGCCTTCGACGTGCTGGGCGACGACCTCGGCGCGGCGGCGTGGCGGCGGCGGTGGCAGGAGTTGAAGCGGCAATAGAAAAGGCCCCGACGACCTTGAAAGATCGCCGGGGCCACGAAGCGGCTGGACGAAGCCGCGGGCGTTGGAACGACTAGAACGACAGGCGGGCGCCGATCCGGAGGATCCGCGGGCTGATCACTTCTTCCACCCGATTGAGGCTCGCCGACGCGATGTTCCGGGCGCGGGAGAGGATCACATCATTGTTGAGAACGTTGAAGAGCTCAACCGACGGAGTGATGGTCACCCGGCCGATCTTGCTGTTGCGCGCCAGACGGAAGTCGAGGTTCCAGAGGTTGTCGTAGCGATCGGTGTCGATCTCCGGAACCGCGAGCACACGAGTCAGGCCGTCGGCGCCGAGCGGGTTGAACGTGCGGTTCTTCGGAAAGACGCCGCCCTGACGACCGAACACGGCGGTCGAGAGGTTGATGCTGCCCGGAAGGGTCACGAGGGCGTCGGCGTAGAGCTGCCACTTGTAGGAGGAGTAGAAGCTCGCCTTACCCGATCCGCCGGAGATGATCGATACCGGCCCGCCGTCAACCAGGGGCGCCGTCTCGAGCGGAGTGGGGTTCCCCAGGAAGTTCGCCCGGACCGAACCGTAGTTCTCCGTCCAGTCGTTGAGAGAGAAGGCGACGTTCGCCATCCACTTCTTCGACATCCTCTTCTTCATCGTGAACTCGAAGCCGGTGAACTTCCGCGTGTAGTCGGGCAGGTTGGTCCGATAGCGACCCTGGTGGGTTCCGAGCAGGAGAGCATCGGGCGCGAGGAAGTAGTTCGCGGTGTAGCCGCGCGCCGTAGCGGGGGCCTGACGGAGGTACTGCGACGTCTCCACGATCTTGCAGTTCGCCGTGCCGACCGGGCACGAAGCCGCGAGCCAGGGCGTGTAGGTGAAGTTCTTCGACTTACGGTACGTGAAGGCCGCTCCCACCGCGAGATTCGAGGCGAGTTCATGATCGATCCCCAGCACGAACTCGTTGTCGCGCTGATTTTTGAGGTTGGTGTCGACCCGGCCCGCATTTGAGCTGCGGTTGAGCGGATTGATCTGGTACGAGTAGAGCACTCCGCCCGCCACATCCACTTCGTTCGGCTGGGGCAGCTTGTCGCCATTGGCGTCGTTCCAGCCATAGGCGAGGTAGCCCGAAGGAATGGCCTCGAGCGCCGCCCATCCGTAGCTCAGCTGAGCCGCGTAGTTTGCGTACGAGCCACGAACCACGGTCTTCCGGCTCTCGTTCAGGGCGTAGGAGAAGCCCGCCCGGGGAGAGACATCCTTGAAGTCGATGACATTCCCAGGAGACCCGGCGAAGTTCACCGCCGGCGCCAAAGTCGGGAAGGACCGGTTCGCGGGAACGCTCGTCGCGAGGTTCGTCGCGGTCTGGACATCGAGACGCGCCCCGAAGTTCACGGTCAGCCGATCGCGGGTGAGCACGTCGCCGACGTACGCATGAAGGTACTTGCCTTCATTCTTGGGCGCCGCGTCGCGGTGGACGTACGCAGAATAGGGTCCGCCGGCCAGCACGCCAGCGAGGCCATTGCCGCTGTAATGCGTCGTATCGTTGGTGGTGGCGACGCGGTAACCGAATCCGAACTTGAGCTGGTTGTTCCCGCCCAGGCCCTCGAAGAAGTAGCTCGCATCGGCGGCGACCGTCTTCTGCGGCCGGCGACCCTGGTAATCAAGATACGAGCCATAGGCGGTCTGCGCATCGATGTCGAGGGTGTAGCCGGTTGCGTCGCCGCCGCGAGGGATCAGACCGAAGCCGGTGTCGTAGTACGCGGCCTTGACCGAGGCGAAGAAGTTGGCCGAGAACGTGTGATTCACCTCGGCCTTCCACAAACCGCCGGGCAGGCCGCCCTCGGTCTCGACGTTGGTCTGGTTCCACAGGAAGCTGTCCGCCTCCGAGGCGAAGAAGCCTACGCCGCGGCCGAACTTCTCCTTCTTGCCGACGAAGAAGTAACCGGTGACCATGGTGTTGCCGCCGGCCTGCCAGTTGAGCTTCGCGTTGTAGGAAGGAAGAAGCGTCGCGTCTTCGGTTCCGTTCAGGCGGCAGAGCTTGATGTCCTGCTTGCCGTAGGTTGCGTAGAACCAGAGCTTGTCCTTGACGATGGGTCCGCCGATGTCGAAGCCGAAGTCCTTGATGTTGTTGATGTGGTCCGCCTTGTCCCGCGCCGCCCCGCCGCCCGGCTGGCAGTATCCGAAGCTGGGCTGGAGGCGGTTGGCGGTTCCGCCGCGGTTGATCTCGGCGAGGAGTTCGGGAGTGATGTTGGACGAACTGAACTGCTCGTCGGTCGATATGTAACGCGCGCCGCCGTGGAAGGTGTTGGTGCCGCGCTTGGTGACGAGGCCGAGACCAAAACCGCCGGTCTGCTGGCTGAGGTCGTTCCCGCCGGTCGACACGTTGATCTCCTGGAAGGCATCGAAATCGAAATAGGTGGGGGAGGCGCCGGTGGCCGACATGTCGGTGATCACCAGACCGTCAAGCGTCCACACGCGGTCGCCCGCGGTCGAGCCCTTGCCGGCGACGCTCGCCTGCTGGCCGTTCTCGTTGCCCGCGATATTCACGCGGTCGATGAGGGCGCCCGGCACGTTGCGCATGATTCCCCACGGGTCACGGGCGTTCGGCACGTCCTTCAACTGCTCGGTCGTGATGGTGGAGCCGGTGCCGCGCTTCGTGACGTCGATCAGCGGCGCTTCCCCGCTCACTTCCACGGTTTCCGTCTGCCCGCCCACCGCGAGCGAAATCGCGAGGGTGGTGTTGGCGCCGGTCACGATGCTGACCGAGCGGTTCGCGGCGGCGAAGCCCGCGAGGGACACCGCCACCTTATAGGTGCCGTAGTCCATGTTGAGGAAGCGGAAACTGCCGTCCGAGCCCGAGATCGTGGTGCGGGTTCCCGCCTCTCCCGAGATGGTGACGGTGGCTCCGGGCAAAACCGCGCCGGAGGCGTCGGTCACGGTTCCAAGAACGTTACCGGTGGATGTCTGCGCGTAGGCGCCCACGCTCGCGAGCACGAGCATGGCCAGAACTATTAGTCGTCTCTTCATTTCCGAAGGTTCTCCTGTGGGGGGTTGTGGGCCTCGCCATGAGGCTGGATCGGATCGTCCTGAGCGACACGGCGCTCCCCACTGCGCACGTCCCGCCCAGAGCGATGGTTGACCAATCCGAAACGTCTCAACTTTTCCTGAAACGTGGTCGGAAGGACGCCCAGGGCCGCGGCCGCGCGCTTCTGATTTCCGCCCGCCGCGAACAGCGCGGTGGCAATGATGTTTCTCTCGAAACTGGTCAGGAGATCGCGGAGCACGGGACGATCGGTCTGCGGTTCATCCTCGCCTGTTGGCGCGGATGAACGATGTTCCTCAGACAGATCCCTCGGCATGTCAAGCAGGATGGGACATACGCCGGGAACAGACAATGGATTAGCGATTCATTGCGCGTGAATCCTGCGACCTCCGCTTTTCAAATCCTGCCACGTTCAATTCGGGCCCAACCCTTGCCCACAAATCAAACCGACATCCCAGTTTTGCACCGCCTTAACATTTCCCCCCAAAGGAA
>CAZBTT010000014.1:0-22966 GCA_964494295.1 uncultured Acidobacteriota bacterium | reverse complement strand
GTCGCGCTCCGTCCACATCCGCGACGGCGAAATCGTCGAAGACAACCGCCTCGCCGCCTGACGCCCGTTCACCGAGCCGCCCTCGCCGCCGTTTCGGCGGGCCGGCAGGGTAGGCGAGGCTCATCGCCCTCCGCAACTCAGGTTCCGCGAACATCGCGCCGCAGAGCGGCCTTGCTCAAGACCTCGGAGCACATCCCGACGCGCGCGTGGACTAAAGACGCGCCGGGTGCTGTGCCCGGGACCTTCTCAGGAGCGATACCGAGCCTCCAGCCTTGAGCATCATGGCAACGCGCGTCAAGAGGATCCGCGGCACCACGATTGCCGTGTCGACCGCCGAAGAAGCCCCGAGGGCGGATGCGAGATCGAGCACCGCGATGCACTCCACGGCGCTACCGCGCGCGATCTCGTAATGCCGCCGCTTGACACCGCGCGACGATGAACCGAAGCCCTCCGCGATGTTCAGAACTACGGACGAGGAGGCCCGGAGGATTTGGTCCTTGAGATGCGCGCTTAGCGTCGGCGCGATCGGCGCGACCGCACGACACGCATCCAGGGATACGCGGTAAGCGTCAAACGAGTCGAGCGTCGTGACGGCCGACGATTCCCGGACCCGATCCCGATCCCGGAGCCGGTCCCGGGTTCCGGAAGTTTGCGGTGCGCGGGTACCGGACGGATCAAGGGCGGGCGCGTCGGTTGCAGCGAAGGCGGGGTTGGCATTCATGATGACTCCGGTTAGTTCCGAGCCGCGACCATCGCGGCCTCACCCCAGGGCCGCGATGGTTCGGAGCCAGCGCATTCACCTGAGCGCCAACCTTGCCGCAGCCTGCGGCCGACGTGACCGCCCGTGAAGTGCCGTGTAGCGTGCGCGGGAGCAATGGGCTCCACCCTGACGGCGATCAGAGCCCCGCTCTTCGGAACGCGGTTGGCGATACTCCGGTCTCTCGTTTGAAGAACCTTGCGAAGTAGGCGGGGTCCTTGAAGCCGAGCGCATAGGCGATCTCCGCGGCGGTCGCTTCGGTGTGGAGGAGCTGCCGCTTCGCTTCGAGGGCCAGGCGCTCCCGAATCAGGACGCCCGCGGTGCGTCCGAGGTGGCGGCGCGCGAGGTGATTGAGATGGCCCGCGGTGATCCGCAGCCGGTGCGCGTACTCCCTGGGCTGATGGTTCTCACGGAAATGCCTCTCGACCAGCTGGCGGAGGCGCAGCGCGGTGGGATTCTCGCGAACGGGGGCCCCGGTGTTCGCCGTGTACACGCGGGCCAGGTGGATGAGCGTCTCGTACAACGCCGCGCGAAGGGCGTGCGGAGAGTCCACGCGCAGCTTGCGGATCTCGCGCTGCATTGCCTTGAATCTTCGGGCCAGCGCGGAGGCTTTCGCGTCGGCGAGCGCGATCCGCAGATTCCCCCCTTCGCGATGGAAGTAGGGAAGCGTGAACAGGAAGAGCGGATCGGCGAAGAAACTCTCCACGAAGTCGGCGGTGAAGAAGAGGCACAACCCATCGAGGCCCCGCGCGAGCCACTGTCGCGGTTGTCCCGGGCTCGTGAAGAACAAGCTGCCCGCGGTCACGGGATACGCCTGGCCGTCCAGGGTCAGCGTCCCGCGACCCCGGGTGATCAGGAAGATTTCGTAAAAGGTGAGGATGTGAGGCTCGCCGCCCGCGTCGAGGGTCGGGATGTCGGACGCGCGCACCACATCGATGAGCAGCTCGCGACCGTATTTCGTGCGGTGGAATTCAATCGCCCGGATCTTTCGCGACGTGGGCGGCGACGGTCGCATGGCGATCCACGAAAAGTACCAGCTTCGGAGCGTTCCGTCCATTCCCTGGCCGAAGCGCGATTCGTACCATGACGGACATGCTGACAACCCTGCTTGCTCTCTCGCTCGCCGTCTCCGCCCCCGCCCCTGCCGACGCTCCCGCGCGACCGCTGCCCTTCGCGGATGGCGGATGGAAGACCAGCGACCCCAAGGCGAGGGTCGAGACGCTCGGTGGCCGCGAGGCTCTCCGCCTCACGAGCGCCATGTCCGTCCGCCGGGATGTCGACCTCCAGGACGGAACGATCGAGTTCGATCTGTGGTCCACGGGCGAGCGCGCTTTCGCCTACATCCACTTCAGGATGCAGTCCGAGGCCGAGTCGGAGGCCATCTACTTCCGCCTCCACAAGACACGCCTTCCCGACGCAGTTCAGTACGACCCCTTCTACCAGCGCGTGGGCAACTGGCAGCTTTTCCACGGCCCCGAGTCGACGGCCGCGGCCGCGATCCCTGCCGGTCGCTGGATGCATGTTCGCCTGGTGTTGAGCGGCGAGAAGGCGGCGCTCTTCTATGGAGACTCGCCCGCACCGGTGCTCACGGTTCCAAGGCTCGCGCGCGGCACGAAGGGCGGATTCATCGCACTTCGATCCTTTCTCGGGGTCAACATCAAGGGCGAAGTCGAGCCGCCGTCGAGTTTCGCGAACGTCGTGGTGAAGCCGGGTGTCGTCGACTTCGACTTCTCGAAGGTCGTGGAAGCGAAATCAACGCCCCTGCCCGGGCTCGTGACGGCGTACCGTTTCTCTCCGGCCTTCTCACCGGCCGAGGGCGTCGTGCCCGCGGTACCGGCGACACTCGGAGATCCCGCGACATGGCCGGTGGTGAAGGCGTTGCCGACCGGCCTGGTGGTGATCGGGAGCCACGTGACGATTCCCGCGGGCGTTCGTCGCTATGGCACGGTCGCATCCTTCCGCGTACGCGCCGCAGAGGCCTCGGTGAAGCGCCTGCGTCTGGGCTTCAGCGACGAAGCGAGCGTCTTCCTGAACGGTCAGATCGTCTACTCCGGAGACCAGCGGTACAGCTTCAACTTCCCGCGCCAGGAGGGGCTCATCCACCTCGACCAGGCCGGGTTGTACCTGCCGCTTCGGAAAGGCGACAACACGGTGCAGATCGCGGTCACAGAGGTCTTCGGTGGGTGGGGTTTGATGGCCCAGTTCGACGATCCCACCGGTCTCGTCGTCGAGCCGTAACCGGACCCGGGTTGTTCATTTTTGAACACCCGGACCCGGGCCGGACCTCCGAAGTCCACTGAAATCGCCCGGTGTGTGCGCACGACAGGTGGCACAGGATTTGTTACGTTCGGTTTCATGAACGTACTCAGTCTGGTCCACGACGTTCGGCTCGCCGTTCGAGGTATGGCGCGGCAAAAGGGCTTCACTCTCGCGGCTCTCATGTCGCTGGCTCTCGGCATCGGCGCGAACACCGCGCTTTTCTCGATTGTGTACGGTGTGCTCATGCGCCCGCTGCCGTATCCGGACTCGCAACAACTCGTCCGTCTCGGCGAGTTCCACCAGGGCGCTACGGCCGGCGTGCCCGGCGCTCTCTTCACCAACTTCACGTATGACGTCTGGACGGATCCCAAGACCGATGCGAAGACGATCGAGGGTATCGCCGGCTTCAGCACTGAGCGCTATACCGACACCACCGGGGTCGAGCCGGTCAAGATCGCGGGGGCTTCGGTGACGCCCTCGGCCTTCAAACTGCTCGGCGTGCGGCCGGTGATCGGCCGGCTTCTTGTCGAAGCGGACGGCGCCTCGAACGCGCCCCCGGTCGCGGTGTTGTCCGAAGGTTTGTGGAAGGAACGCTTCGGGGGCGAGGCCTCCGCGATCGGGAAAACGCTGACTCTCGACGGAAAGGTCCACACCATCGTCGGCGTGGCCCCGGCGAGTTTCTACTTCCCCGAACGCGAGGGCCGCCTGTGGACCACGCTCCAGGTACCCCGGGGCTCCGCGGATCCGAACAATCAGTCCATCTCGATCTTTGGCGCCATCGCGCGCCTCAAGCCGGGCGTCACACCGGAGCAGGCGGCGGAGGAAGGCACCCTCCTCGCCCGCAGCGTTCCCCGGCCGCCCGTTGCCGATGCGCTCTTTGGAAAGGGAGGTCCCGTGGGCATCCGGGCCGAGACGCTCCTCAGCGATCTGACCTCGCGGATTCGTCCGGCCCTGCTCGTTCTCGCGGGCGGTGTCGGTTTCGTGCTTCTGATCGCGTGCGCCAACGTCGCGAGCCTCCAGCTCACCCGCGGCATTTCGCGGCAACGCGAGATCGCGGTGCGCACGGCGCTTGGAGCAAGCCGCTCACGGGTGGTGCGCCAGCTCGTGACCGAGAGCATGGTGCTTTCGCTGTGTGGCGGGGTCCTCGGGCTTGTTCTTGGTTCAGCGCTTCTACAGGCGCTGCCGACCCTCGCCCCGCGAAGTTTCCCGCGGCTGCAGGACGTCGCCCTCGACGGCCTCGCCATCACTTTCGCGTTGGGCGTTTCGGTGATCGCGGGTCTGCTTTCGGGCGTTCTCCCGGCCCTTCGTTCCTCGCAGTTGAGCCTTGTCCCGGCACTCCGCGATGGGTCGGGGGCATCGGCGGGCGTCTCGACCCAGCGACTACGCAGCGGCCTGGTCGCGCTCGAGGCCGCCCTTGCGGTGATGTTGCTCATCGGAGCCGGATTGCTGCTTCGCAGTTTCGGTCAGCTCCTCAAGGTGGATCCGGGCTACGAGAGCAGCAACGTCCTCATCGCCCGCCTCGACACCGGCGGGCAGGATCGTCCGTTCGAGAAAACGCTGGCTCTCGCCGAAGAAGCGCTCGGCCGGGTGCGCGCGCTCCCCGGCGTTACCGCCGCGGGCGCCGGGAACATGACGCCGTTCGACAACAGCACGGCGGTCGCGAGTTTCGAGATGCCGAGCCCTGGAGCGCCTGAAGGGAAGATCCGGGCGCGGGCGACGTCGTACACGATGACCCCCGGCTTCGCCGAGGCGCTTTCCTTCAGGCTCAAGGAGGGCCGCCTCCTCAACGCCTCGGATGCGACCTCGCCCATCGAGTCGATTCTCGTCAATGAGGAGTTCGTGCGGACGTACCTCAACGACGGCAAGGCGGTGTTGGGTCGCCGCTTCGAAGGGATCTTCCGCTCGCAGACACCGGCCGTCACCACGGAGATCGTCGGAGTGGTGAAGAACGTCCTCAGGAACGGCCTCGACCAGAAGCCGCTGACGGAGATGTTTGGCCTGCCGCGATTTGGACGACGCCTGCCGGAGAACTTCCAGATCGTGGTGAAGACCACCGGGAATCCGACGGACCTGGCGCCAACTGTTCGCTCGATCCTGCGCACTCTCGATCCGGCTTCGACCGTGGACACGGTGACTCTGTCCAGCCGTCTCGCCGCCGCGGTGGCGCAGCCCCGCTTCGCGGCGGTGACCGTGGCCTCCTTCGCGCTTCTGGCGTTGGCCCTTGCCGCCTTTGGTCTTTACGGTGCTCTCTCGTACAGCGTCACGCAGCGGCGGCGTGAGATCGGTGTCCGCGCAGCACTCGGCGCGTCGCGCCGCGACATCGTGAATCTTGTCCTCCGCCAGGGGCTCGCAGTTACGGTCGCCGGCCTGGGTCTCGGCGTCGTCGCCGCGATGTGGCTTTCCCGGCTCCTCGAGAAGCTCCTTTTCGGGGTGACGCCTCTCGATCCGGTCGCGTTTCTCGCCGCTCCGGGTCTCCTGCTGATAGCCGCGTTCGCGGCGTGCCTCATCCCCGCGCGCCGAGGCGCGGCCGTGGAGCCGACCGAAGCGTTGCGCTGCGAGTGACGGCACACCCGTAACGGGCCGTCATCCCGAGGAGGCCATCAAAGGTCAGCCGACGAGGGATCTCCTCCACTCGTCAGCTCGATCCCTCCTCAGGCCTTCTTCGCCAGCACGGCCTTGAACACCGCGGCCGCCTTCTGCATCTCTTCGGCCGTGCCGATGGAGATGCGCGAGTGAGTGGGAAGGCTGGGAAAAGGCCGACCGACCGCGATGCCGCGATCGCGGCAAGCCGCCTGGAACTCCTCGGGTTTGCGCTGAACATCGACGAGGATGAAGTTCGCGTCGGAGGGGAAGACCTTGAATCCCATGTCCTCGAACGTTTTCGCAGCGATGGCGCGGGTCTGGTTGTTGGCGACGATCTGTTGACGGACGAACGCCTCGTCGGTGAGAGCGGCCAGAGCCGCGGCAATGGACGTCACGGCCAGGAAGCCCGAGGTCGTGGTGAGTCGCAGAGCGGCGATCGTGTCCTTGTGGCCGATGGCGTAGCCGACCCTCATGCCCGCGAGCCCGCAGGCTTTCGAGAAAGTGCGGGTGACCAGGACGCGTCGGTCGCGGGCCGCCCGCTCCGCGAGGCTCCAGTAGTTCTTGTTCTCCACGAACTGCGCGTAGGCCTCGTCGACGAGAACCACGGTCTCGGGTGAGCGCTGACCGAGGCGGTCGATCATGGCTTCGACGTCCTTGGTCGGCCAGGTCGTACCCGTGGGGTTGTTGGGGTTGCAGAAGAAGAGCAGTCCGGCGCCCGCCGCCGCGTCCTCCATGGCCGGAAGATCGAGGCGCAGGGAGGCATCGACCGCGACTTCGCGCACGGGCAGGCCCAGGCTCAACGCGGTTCTCGTGCAGGTCTCGAATGTCGGAAGACCCGCGACGAGAGGACGCTTCGAATCGACGAAAGCGGGGATCGCCGATCGCAGGAGTTCCCCGGAGCCTGCGCCCAGCAGGACATTCTCGCGCGCCACACCGTGCGACTTGGCCAGAGCGCCCACCAGGTCCGCGATGTTCCGCGGATACCGGTTCCCCTGGGCCAGCGCCTCCATCACCGCTTTCGTGACCGAAGGCCCTGGCGCATACGGGTTCTCGTTCTGGTCGAGGCGGATGAGGTTGGCCGCGTCCGCGGCCGACATCGTGCCCCGCCCCGCGAAGGGTGGTCCACCCTGGGCCGCGTGGGCCGGGCCGCCCAGTACGGAAGCGCCCGCCACGCTCCCAAGCGCACCCACAAAACGGCGTCGTGACAATGCCATCTGCAACTCCTTCTGAAAGTTCCTACTTCACGGTTCCGTCTCGCTCGGCCTTCAGTCGAACCTCCAGCCGGCTGAACGCACCCGCAGCGTAGGCCTTACAGGCCCCGCGATCGATGAGCGGGTCCGGTGAGGGTTGGGTCTGTCTCTTCTTCAGCTTGTCGAAGAGTCCCGAGAAGCTCGGGTGAACGCTGACCAGAATGTCGCAGGGGAGGGTGGCGACGAGTTCGATGCTGCGCTCAAAGACCGGGCTCAGATCCTTCGTCGACCCGCCGCCCAGAAAGCGAAAACCGTCGAGGGACACCGCGTTGAGGCTGTCGGCGTAGACGATGTCGAGGCACCTGGAGCCCTCGCAGGAGCGCCAGGTCCAGGTCGTGCCTCCCGGCGTGTGGCCCGGTGTGAAGTGCGCGGTCAGGGTGGTGTCGCCAAGGACCACACCCTCCTTGTCTTTGAGGACGCGGACGTTCGCAACCTTCGGAAACGCTCCTTCGCTGCCGTCCCTTCCAAACTGCGGATCGTCGGGGGTGGGCCGGCCGGTCTCGAGGGCCCGGGCGCCCGCGGGACTCGCCGCCACCGTGGCACCGCTCTCTCGCTGCAGGCGCGCGATGCCGCCGGCGTGATCGTAGTGCTCGTGCGAATTCAGGATGATCTTGATGTCCTCGACCTTCCGGCCGAGAGCGCGAACGTTCGCCGCGATCACCGCCGCCGATTGGGGCAGGCCGCCGTCGATGAGGATGAGGCCGGCGCTCGTCTCGATCAGCGCCGCGCCGAGGCCCTGCGTGCCAACGTAATAAGAACGTCCGTGCAGTTTGAACGGCACCTGCGGCCGGTTCCATTCCTCACAGCTGTCGCAGATGAAAGGCGGATCGTCGATCGAGGCCTTGGGGCTGCTTTGCGGAGCCTGCAGCAGAAGCGAGACCGCGAGGGCGGATAGGAATTCCATCGGCGGACTTTACGGGAAACGCTGATCTCCCTTCTCATGCGATTTCGATCGGCTCGTCTAGACTCGCAAACACGAGATTCACGACCGTGCGGCGCCGCCGCGTCCACTTCAGGTCATTAACAAGAAAATGCTGACTGCCATTGTTCTGTCCGCGGTCGCCAGCGTTCAAGCGGCGGCCACTCCCAAGCCCGCGGCGACGCGCGACGAGACGGTGCTTGTGACCGCGGCGCTCGAGCCCGTTCCCTTGCGCAACGCGGGGCGCGAAGTGACGTTGATCGGCCGCGACGAGATCGACCGGCTGCCCGCGAGATCGATCGCCGACGTGCTGCGCGTGGCCTCGAGCGTCGAGGTCCGCGCGCGCGGCGCCTTCGGTGTCCAGGCTGATTTCCAGATACGTGGAGCGTCTTTCGGGCAGGCACTCGTTCTGATCGACGGCGTGCGGATCAACGACGCGCAGTCGGGACATCACAACGCCGACTTTCCGATCGGGCTCGATGAGGTGGATCGGATCGAGGTTCTGCGCGGCCCGGGTTCGTCGCTTCACGGCGCTGATGCGTTCGGCGGGATCATTCAGGTGATCACGCGCCAGCCCGCGGGCCTGCGGGGAGAGGTGTCAAAGGGTTCCTTCGGCTCGGCGTCGGGCCGAATCGGAGCGGGCGCGAAGGTGGGGGAGCGAACCTTCGGTTTCTCAGCAGCCCTCGGTCACACCGATGGTTTCATGCCCGACCGGGATGCCGACGAGGCTCTGGCCCGCGTGCGGGCGGGTCTCGACCCCGACACGACGCTGACGCTGGCGCATCTCGACAAGGAGTTCGGCGCGAACGGCTTCTATGGTCCGGCGCCCTCACGCGAGTGGACCTCCCAGACGATGGCCACGCTTTCGCGGGAGTTCGGGGCGGGCGCCGCGACTTCCGGAGTGGCTTCGGCCTTCTATCGCACCCATCGGGATCGTTTCGTCTACGACCGCCGCAACCCCGCACTTTCCGACAATCGCCATCGTACCCACGCACTCGGCCTCGGCCTGCGCGGCTCGCGTCCGGTGAACGACCGCGTGCGAGTTTCGGCGGGCGTCGACGGCGGGTCCGATCGTGTGACGTCTTCAAACCTCGGCGATCATTCCCACACGCGAGGCAGCGTCTTCGCGGAGGCTCAATGGGTCGCGGGCCGGACGATCCTCTATCCAGGTCTCCGCTTCGACGCCTACGAGACGTTTGGCTCTTCACTCTCTCCGGGCCTCGCTCTCGCGCGGACGTTCGGCTCATCCACCACGCTGCGCGCCTCGGTTGGCCACGCTTTCCGTGTGCCGACGTACACCGAGCTTTATTACCGCGATCCGAATCATCAGGCGCGGAACGATCTGAAGCCGGAAGAAGCCTGGTCGGGGGAAACCGGCATCGAGTGGTCCGCGCCCTCAGGCTTCAGCGCCGGAGCCACGCTCTTCTCGCGCTGGGACGATTCGGTCATCGATTGGGTGAAGACGACCGCGCAGGAGAAGTGGCACACGGAGAATCTGCGCGATGTGAACACGCGAGGCATCGAGTTGACGGTGCGCCGAGGCCTCGGCCGATCGGGACGGGCCTCGGCGAGCTACACCGGCCTGCGGATGTCGAGCTCAGTGCCCGCCGCTTTCTCGAAGTACGTCCTCGACTACGCCCGCCGGTCGTTCGCGGCGGCGGTCTCGGGCGACCTTGCGGCGAATTTCAACGGAGGCGTGTCCGCCGGCTACAAACTCCGGCAGGACGGACGGTCGTACTGGGTGGTCGACGTGCGCGCCGCGCGCCGCTTCGGTCGCGCGGAGCTGTTTGTGGACGGCCAGAATCTCCTCGATACCCGGTATCAGGAGATCCGGGGCGTCGATCTTCCCGGCCGCTCGTTCTCAGCCGGCATCCGTCTTCTTTCGCGGTAAGCGCTGGAACTCCCTACTGCTCGGAAACGGCGCTGATCGTTCCGTTGGTGTTCGTTCCGTTCCGTCGGACCACGTTCGTGCCGAAGGAAGCGAGCGTGCCGCCGCTCAGCGCGGAGAGGCCCACCGTGTTTCCGAACACATGGGATCGACCGACGCGCAGTGTGCCGCCGGTGGTTGTCGCGGCGCCGTTGCCGTTGAGCGAGAACTCGGAGCCTGAGACGACGACCAGGCCCCCGCTCGCGAGCAGGCCGCTCCCGCTATTGCCCACAAAGGCGACGCCGCGGATCGAATAGCTCCCGCCGAGCACGCTGAGCCCGTCCGTGTTTCTTTCGATGCGGGTGTCGGTCACCGCTATGTGATTCGTCGCGCCTGTGCCCTCATCCTTGATCCCGGTGACGTTGGCGCGGACGATCGAGTCGACCACGGAAACACGTCCGGCCGTCGCGTTGTTCACACGGAACCCGACGTTCCATCGGTCGATCGTGCTGTCCTCGATGGAGAGCTGGCTGGCCGCGGTCAAGGTCACCCCGCTTCCCGAGCCCGTCCCCTTGATGGTCAGCCCGCGCAGGATGACCCGCGCGCCTGGCGCGTTGACGGTGATCGGCTGGCGGATGAAGGCCACCGTGCCCGAGGGCGATGTGACCTTGACTCCCTGGGTGATGGTGAGCGCCGCCGTTTCGTACTCCCCGGGGGTGAGGATGATGATCTCGCCGTCCACCGCGGTCTGCAGGAGTGCTGTGGCGATGTTCCGGCAGGGCGTGGTTTGAGCGGAGCAGGCGTTTGCGTCGGAGCCTGTGGCCGAGACGAACGTGCGCGCCGGCCCGTCGTCGTCCTGGATGACGCCCACGGCGGTGGCGTCGGCGATGTTCGCGTTCGTGGCCCCCGAGAGGGTCACGGTGAAGGTCTCGCTCGCCTCGGGTGAGACGTCGCCCAGGATGGTGACGTCGACGACCTTGCTTACCTGCCCCGGCGTGAACGTGAGCAGCGTGGGCCCGAGGGCGCTGTAGTCGGATGGGGCGGTCGCGGTGCCATTCGAAGTCTGCGCGCTCACTGTCACTGTGGAAGCGGAAGCCGGCGTGAGTGTGACCGTGAAGGAAAGCAGTTTGGTACCCGCGTTCCCCTCGCTGGTGGCGGCATCGGCGATTGCAAGCACCGGGGAAACGTCATCGTCGACGATGGTGCCGACACCGTGCGCGTCCGCGATCGGCGCCCCAACCGGATTCGAGAGATTCACGAAGACCGTCTCGGAGGGTTCGCCGGACGTATCTCCGTTGATCACGACGGTGACCGTTTTCGACGTTTCACCGAGGGCGAAGGACACTGGCTCGGTCAGCGCGGCGAAGTCCGACGGGGACGAGGCCGTGCCTGCGACCGCCTTGGCCTTGACCGTGATCGTCCCCGGGGCGGGCGTCGAGAGCGAAACGGTGAAGGTCAGATTAGTGGTTCCGGCATTGCCTTCGGCCACGGAAACGTCATTGATGGAGATGAGCGGGGGATTGGGAAAGCCGAGGCCCGCGCAGTCGAGACCACCCTGAGCGTAGTCCTCGAGGGCCAGGAACTTCGGCGAGGTCGACGTGGCCTGATCCTGGAACTCGAGGGCTCCCCAACGGCCGAACGCGCCGTAGACGAAGAGATCGTTAAAGTGCACGAACGAGTCTCCGCCCACGATCGCACGCCACTGGCACAGGTACTGTTTGTAGAGCGTGCCCATCCCCGCGTCCCGATTGACGCTATCGAGGATGCCGTTGGCCGTGGCGTTTCCGTTGTTCGGGCCGAGGGCGAGGAGGTGCTGCCCGCCCTCATAGGCGACGATGCGGAGAGGCACACCCTGGTCGTTGACCATCCCGTCGGTGAACGATCCGAAGAGACCCGGACCGTGGACCAGATTCCGATGGGTCTCGAGCCAGAGCTTGACGTGGTTGTCGTTGTCCGTGGTGCCGACGAGGTGAGTCTGCATCTGGCTCAACACCTGTGAGTTCGATAGCGAGGTCAGGTTCGCGAGACCGCCGACGCGCCCGCCGCCGTCCATGTAGGGCGCCAGGGCAATGGCGTCGGCCTTGAGGAACACGCTCTCGAACTCGGCCACCTGTTTCACCAGGTCGGCGTTTGCGGCCTGTCCGGCGAGCACCCGTACGATGCGCGACGTTCCGCCAAAAACAGTCTCGAAGATGGCGAACATTTCCTTCGACCGACGCGCCTGATAGTTGAGCTTCGCGGTGAAACCGGAACCGAGACCCAGGGTTTCGCCCTGCTGCTGAATGAAGATCCCCTGGAGGAACTGACCGTTCCAGATCTCGTTCGAGTATTCGATGTAGAGCTTCCGGCCCGGCTCGAGGCGATCGCGGATCAGGGTCGCCGCGCTGGTCATGAACGCGTCGCTGGCCTCGGCGGGGAGGTTGATCCACATGTCGGCATCGAGTGCGTTGCACAGGTCGACCATGTATTCGAAGGCCACGCCCGACCCGTGTTCCCCAAAGCCAGGTCCGTCAACGACGGTCTGGGTGGCGCTTGCGAGTGTTTTCCACTGCGAGAAGTTCTGGATCGTGGAGCCGTTGGTGCCCATCCAGTCCATGAAGCGAATCAGCTTGTAGGGCGCCAGTGTCTGCAGAAAGGTCGGATGGAAAGGCTGGGCGTCCGCGGTGGACTCGAAACCGGCCATGATGAAGCGGATGTTCTTGACGGGGTTGCCGGGTGTCGTGGCGGTGAGCTTGAGGACAATGCCCCCGTTTCCGGGTCCTTGCTGGGGCACATTAACGAAGAACCGATTCCCCGGGCCCGGCGTTGAAACGATGTTTGCCCCTGCGTCGAACGTGATGGCGCCGGCGCCGTCGAACTTCAAGACGTAGCAGTTCGTCGCTGACGGAGACGCCGCGCAGTTGGGCGTCGAGGGATAGTGGCCCGATTGGTCGAAGAACATCAGGGCCTGGGCGACCTGGCCGCCGGTCAGGTTGGTGACCCAGCCGTCCGAGTCGATCTGCCCTGCAGGAAACTCGGCAAACGACCCGTCGAGCCACGGACGCGACAGCTTGAAGGCATCCACGAACGTCCAGTGACGGCTGAAGTCCGACAGCGCGTTCAGGTTCGTTCCGAGGACACCCGTCTGGGTCTGCGCCGGCGCGACGGAGGCGAGGACGGCTAGAAGAAACGCGACGGCCTTCGCGAGCCTGCTGGTCTGAATCATGGTTCTCCTTAAATGCGCCCGAGGCGCGTGGCGGCCCTTGATCAAGCGCTATCGCAACCAAAGTATCACGCTCCGTCTGGCTTTATCCTCCGCACATGACCGCTCAAGACCATGTCGTTCCCACCCGCGAGGGTTATGACCTCTGGTCCGAGATCTACGACGACGAGGCGAATCCTCTCGTGATGATCGAAGCGCCCGAAGTGTCGCGAGCGCTTGGCGATGTTCGCGGCCTGAGCGTGCTGGATGTCGGCTGCGGAACCGGACGCCACGCGGTGGAACTCGCGAAGGCCGGCGCGCAGGTCACCGGCGTCGACTTCTCGACCGGAATGCTCGAGAAGGCGCGGGCGAAACCGGGAGCCGAGTCGGTCCGCTTCATTCATCAAGACGCGGCCGCGACCCTGCCCTTCGAACCGCGCTCCTTCGATCGCGTGATCTCGTGTCTCGTCGTCGATCACGTCAAGGATCTCGCGGCCTTCTTCTCAGAACTTCATCGCGTCTGCCGCGACGATGGATCCATCGTGGTCTCGGTGATGCATCCGGCGATGATGCTCAAGGGCGTGCAGGCGAGGTTCGACGATCCCCGCACCGGCCGCAAGATCTGGCCGCAGAGCGTTCCAAACCAGATATCGGACTACGTGATGGGCGCCCTCAACGCCGGTCTGCGCATCGCCACGCTCTCGGAACACGTCATGCCCCAGGACGTCGCCGCGCGCCACCCCCGCGCCGAGAAGTACCTGGGCTGGCCCATCCTGTTTCTGATGAAGCTCGCGCCGAACCGCTGACGCCTGCGAGCGCGGTTGGCGCTTGCCGATCAGCGGGTCTTGTGGACCTTCCCGTCCCGCATGACGAAGATGGGCCTTTCGGTCGTCTTGATGTCCGCGAGCACGTCGCCTTGGACCGCGACGATGTCGGCCGACTTTCCGGCCTCTATCGTGCCCGTGACCTTGTCGATTCCGAGCAGCTTCGCCGCGGCCGGCCCGGTAAGGAGTGCCGCCCCGGCACTCATGCCGTGTTCGACCATGAGCGCGTACTCCTCGGCGTTACGTCCGTGCGGGCTCACCCCGGTGTCGGTGCCGAACGCGATCCTTACTCCCATCGAGAGTGCCTTTTTGAACGAAGCCGACCTCGCTTCGAGCGCGGCCTTCGCTTTCGCCGCGATCTCGGGCGGATACTGACGTGTCGCCCGGCGTCCGCCTGCGTATTCGCCTGCCATCAGCGTGGGCACGAGGTAGGTGCCCTTCTCCTTCATCATGCGCAGAGCCTCGTCGTCAAGAAAGCTCCCGTGTTCGATCGAGTCGATGCCGGCGCGGATCGCCACCTTCGCGCCCTCGGCTCCGTGAGCGTGCGCCGCGGCCTTGAGGCCCAGCCGATGAGACTCTTCGACGAGCGCGTCCATCTCCGCTTGCGTTAGCTGCGGCGAGTCGACGGCGTCGCCGAGAGAAAGCACGCCGCCGGTTGCGCACACCTTGATCGCGTTGGCTCCGTACTTGTGCTGGATGCGCACCGCGTCGCGGAACTGATCGGCGCCGCTCGCGATGCCTTCGGCGATCCCCGGCTCCTTTCCAAACGCCATGTAGGGGAAGCCGCCCGAGTCGCAGTGACCGCCGCGTGCGCCGAGCGAGTGTCCCGCGGTGATGATCCGCGGGCCCGGAACCACCCCCCCGTCGACCGCCGCGCGCAGACCCATGTCGATCCAGTCACCGGCGCCCACGCTGCGAACGCTGGTGAAGCCCGCGTCGAGCGTCCTCCGCGCCAGCACCGTCGCGCGGATCGATTGTTCGGGCACGGTCTGGCGCAGCGAATTGATCGCATCGACGTACCAGTTGTCCCCCGATTCGCCGGTGATATGGACGTGCGCGTCGATGAAGCCGGGCAGGAGTGTTGCGTCGCCGAGGTCGATCACTCGCGCGCCGGCGGGGATCGAGAGCCCCGACCCGGCCGCCTTGATCTTCCCGGCCTCGACGATCACCACGCCGTTTGGGACCGTGGTGTCCCTCGTCCCGTCGAAGAGCCGCGCGGCTTTGAGCGCGATCACCTCGGGCTTTGGGGCAGGGGGCGGGGTCTGCGCCGCAGCGAGTGAGGGAACAAGCAGGGCGAGGGAGAGCAAGCGGAGTTTCATGCGCGCGACTTTACCGAAGATGAGGCCGCCAGCCCGATGCTATAACCCGCGGATGCGCCACCTTTTTGCCGTGTCTCTCGCCCTCGCGGTCTCGATTCCTTCGGTCGCGGCCCAGTCGCCGGCAGCAGCCGGTGGAACCGCTGATGCGCGGTTCGACCTCGTCATCGCGAACGGTCGCGTGGTCGATCCCGATACCGGCCTCGACGCGATCCGCTCCATCGGCATCCGCGCCGGCCGCATCGCGGCGATCTCGCGAACGCCCCTGCGCGGCCGAACCATTCTCGAGGCGAAGGGCCTCGTGGTCGCTCCAGGTTTCATAGATCTGCACGCGCACGGAAAGGATCTCGCGGCCGCCCGCATGCAGGCATTCGACGGCGTGACCACGGCGCTCGAGCTCGAGGCCGGTACGCTGCCGGTGGGCGTCGCCTACGATCTCGTCGCCAGAGAAGGCCGGCCGATCAACTACGGCTTCTCGGCCTCCTGGCTCTTCGCCCGCATCGCCGAGAAGGAAGGCGTGGAGCCGGATGGCGACCTCGCCTTCTTTCAGAAGGCTCAGAGCCTCAAGGGATGGCAGCACACCCTAGCGACTCCCGAAGAAACCGCCCGCATCCTCGCGCGGATCGAACGCGGCCTGGCCGAGGGCGCCCTCGGCATCGGCGTCCTCGCCGGCTACGCGCCCGGGCACGGACGCAAGGAGGCCTTCGAAGTGGCGCGGCTCGCCGCGAAACACCAGGTGCCGACATTCACACACGCGCGCTACTCGAGCGTGATCGAGCCCGAATCTTCGTTCGAGGGCCTGGCCGAGATCGTCTCGTTGGCAGCTTCCACCGGCGCACAGATGCACATCAACCACCTCAACAGCGTCAGCAGCCGGGACATTCCGCGCATCGCCATGATGCTTAAAGGCGCTCAGGAGCGCGGACTGCGCGTCACTACCGAGGCCTATCCCTACGGCGCGGGTTCGACCGTGGTGGGCGCGGAACTCTTTCGCGGGAACTGGCGCGAACGCCGCGGCGGCGCCGTCGCGGGCGACATCGAGCTTGCCGGCAAGCCCCTCGATGACGCGACACTCGCAGAGGCTCAGGAGAAGACCCCGGGCGCGTGGGTCGTGGCCCATTTCCTGCGTCCCGACCGAAACCCCGCCGACCAGGCGTTCCTGGACGAGTCGGTTCTGATGCCAGGCGGCGCCATCGCGTCGGACGCAATGCCGTGGACGACGTCGGCGGGCGAACCCGTGCCTGGCGATCTGTGGCCGCTCCCCGCGGACGCGATCGCGCATCCCCGCAGCGCCGGGACCTTCACCCGGTTCCTGCGGGACTACGTGCGCGAGCGTCGGAAAGTCACACTGAGCGAAGGGCTGAGCCGGATGAGTCTGATCCCCGCGCGCATCCTCGAGGGAAGTGTGCCCCAGATGAAAGCCAAGGGCCGCCTTCAGGTGGGCAAAGATGCCGACCTCGTGGTCTTCGACCTGGCGTCGGTTACGGAGCGAGCGACCTTCGCCCGGCCCAGTCAGACCGCGGTGGGGATGCGCCATGTCGTCGTGAACGGAACTCCGATCATCCGCGACGGAGAACTCGTCCGCGAAGCGAAGCCCGGACGCCCGATCAGGCGAAGTGTGACGAAGTAGCGCCAGGATGGGTTGTGAAGTAGACGCCGTCAGACGAGCGTGAGCAGAAGCGCGCAGACGTACAAACCCACCCCGAATACCGTATGTGTCGCGAGGCTCTTGGCCCGAGCCTGAAGGGGATTGGGTGTGCGGGCTCCCGCCACGCCGAGGCCCAACGCCGGCTGCATCACGAAGAAGGGAAACACCACCGTCGCGATACCGTACAGCAGCGCCGGCCAGAGCGTGGGCCGAGCCAGCCAGTCGAAGGGCGCCGCGACGATGAAGCCGAGCGCCAGCGAGACACCGATCGAGTAATGGGCGACCCAGCCGACGGGGCACTCGAGAGGCTTCGCCGCCGCAGCGCCGATGCCGGCATGTCGGAACACCCCATCAGGCATGTGAAGAAGCCATCGCCCGAGGAGACAGTAGTTGAGCGACGGAATCCCGAACGCGCGTTTCAGAAAGAGATTCCAGAGGTCCATCAGAAGGCTCGCGCCAAGCCCGATCGCGATGGCGCCGAGGACGTGACTGGCGGTCATGCCGACACCAAGGCCCGCCTACTTGGCGGGCGGTTCTCTCATGAGGAAGTACGCAGTCGCCGCGATGGCGAGGAGCGCAATGACCCCGATCACCAGAATCCCCATTCTCAGCATCACGCGTCCCTCTCGCCCATCCCTTTGCTGATCCGGAAGACGTGACCATCGGGATGACGCACATGCATCTCCCGAACGCCCCACGGCATGTCCGTGGGCGGCCAGGCCACGTCGAGGCCCTGCTCCAGACAGCGGCGATGAATGACGTCGACATCATCCACCCATATCGACATCCAGACTCCCTTGTCGGCGGTTTCGTCGCCGTCGGGACCGAAGGTCATCGAAACGCCGCCATTGCCGCGGCCGCCCTGGGCGCCCTGGCACAGGAAGAGCTCGCAAGCGCCGGAACAGACGCCGCCGAAAGTGGGGGGACTACCCCAGTCCCATCCCTTTTCCCATCCGAGTTTCTCGAACCACCGAAAGCTCTCGGCGAGATTGGAGACGTTGAGGATCGGCGTGAGTCGGTGCGCGAACATTCTCGATGATCCTACTGCGCCTTTCGTTGGACGCCATCAGCGGGCGCGGTTCATTCCGGGCTCTCGGGAATCCGTTCATTCCCACACGACCAGCAGGCGGAGAAAAACGCTTCCGATACGGCGACGCTCACGGACCGTCGAACGGAAAGACGTTCACGGACGTGGAAATGGGGTTACGCGCACGTTTACGAACCATCGAAAGGCGGAGTACGGTCACGGGACGTCGCGGATGGGAGCGGGAGTTCGCGCTAGCCCCCGGCTTTCGCCGGGGTGACATGGTGCCCAATGGGCTTGGTAGTTGGGCGGGTTCGCGGACATCGCGGTCGCTTCGACCGGATTGCGTTCAATCTCCGCTCAGCGACCGCGCTTCGTCCCACCGTTTTACACGAATGTCAGTACCGTCTTGATTTCTTCCGGGGCCCTGGTCATGGCGGTCAACGCCTGTTCGAAGGGGAGCCTGCGGGTGATGAGGTTCGCGAGCCAGCCCGGGCGGCGTTGTTCGATGGTTTCGAGGTCGCGGACCGCCATCTCGAAGTGGCGGCGGCCCGCCTTGACGGTTCCGAGGATCACACGATTGCCGAGGACGATGTTGCGGTTCACGGTCGCGATGTCGACGGTGATCGGGCGCGAACCCCGGGTGACGCTCGCGAGGATGCAGATGCCGCCCTGGGCGAGGGCCTCGATCGCGGAGGGGACCGCCATCTCGGAACCGCTGGCGTCGATCACGATGTCCTGGGCGTCGGCGCCCCGCGTGACCTCGGCGATCGGGGTCGTCTTGATGCAGAGGTAGCGGATTCCCGCCTCGGCGAGGAGTTTGTCCTTCCGTCCGCCCTCCTCTTCGAGCGACGCCACGATCACCTCGTAGCCGCGCATGCGCAGCGCGGCCGCGCCGAGAATCCCCACCGGCCCGGCTCCCATCACCAGCGCCTTTTTGGGCTCCCAGGAGAAGCGCGACTGGATCCGCATCGCGTGATCGATGCCCTTTTCGAGGATCGAGAGAGGCTCGGCGAGGGTCGCGGTCTCTTTGAGCTGAGGCGGGACTTTGACGAGATAGAAGGTGTCCTCGGTGTACGCCTCGGAGAGGAAGCCGTGCAGCCCGACGATGCCGCGCTCCTCGAAGTTGCCGGTGACGCACATGTCCTGCTCCCCGGTGAGGCAGGGCCGGCAGTAATCGCCGCAGGCGCGGCGCAGGGTCGAGACCACGAGATCGCCCTCGCGCACCTTGGAACCGCGCGGGGCGTGTTCGACGGTGCCGAGATTCTCGTGACCGATGACGAGATAGTCCGAATCCGCGGGGGCGCGGCCGACCGAACCCTGGTGGAGGTCGAGATCGGTGGCGCAGATGCCGCCCGAGTGCACGCGCACCACCGCTTCGTAGGGTTTGGGGTTCGGCGCGGGAACGTCGTGGCGGATGTGCAGCGAGTCCTTTGTTCCAGGCTTGACGGCGACGGCGCGCATGGAGGGATGATAGCTTCTCCAATCCGGCTCCCGATGACGTCACAACTCTCCGCCCCGACCGTGGTCCGCGATGTCATCGACGTGGCCGCGATCTCCCGCACCGAGCCCGAGGACGGGGCGCTGTGCGTCTTCACCGGCGTGGTGCGGAATCACAACGACGGGAAGGCCGTTCTCTATCTCGAGTACGAGGGGTACGAGGAGATGGTGGTTGCGATCTTCGAGGAGATTGAGCGGGAGGCGAAGGAGCGGTTCGCCGTGACCCGTGTGCGGATCGTGCACCGCCTCGGGCGCATGGAGATAGGGGACACGAGTGTCGCGGTCGCGGTGTCTTCGCATCATCGCAAGGAGGCCTTCGAAGCCTGCCGCTTCGCCATCGACACCCTGAAACACAAGGCGCCGATCTGGAAGAAGGAGTTCTACGCCGACGGTTCGTCGTGGCTCGAAGGGCCTGGCGGGTGCGCACACCCATGAAGCGCGCCCCTCACGCCGCTCACCCGGCTCCGGCTCTTAAAGACCGGTTCGGAAGGACGATCAACTACCTCCGCATCTCCCTTACCGATCACTGCAACCTGCGCTGCGTCTACTGCATGCCGCTCAAGGGCCTGACTTTCGCGCCCTCGGCCGAACTGCTCCAGGCGGAGGAGATCGAGCTGGTGGTGCGCGCGGCGGTGTCGGTTGGGTTCCACAAGTTCCGCCTCACCGGCGGCGAGCCGACCCTGCGCGCCGATCTCGTCGACATCACGCGGCGAATCAGCTCGGTAGAGGGCGTCACCGACCTCGCGATGACGACAAACGCGATCCTCCTGCCCAAGCTCGCGAAGCCGCTCAAGGCAGCGGGTATGACACGCCTCAATATCCACGTCGATACCCTCGACCCCGAACGCGTGAAGCGGCTCATGCGCTTCTCGTCCCTGGATGAGTTCGAGGCGGGCATCACGGCCGCGGAAGAAGCGGGCTTTTCGCCGATCAAGCTCAACTGCGTGGTCACCCGCGACTACAACGAACTCGACGTGGTGGATCTGGTGAAACGCGCGGTCGATCGCGACTGGCACGTCCGCTTCATCGAACTCATGCCCCTGGGCGGCGGAGAGCCCTCGCGCGTGGCCCTCGCGAACTATGTCCCCACGAAAGAGACGCGCGAACGCATCGAGGCGGCGCTTGGACCGCTGATCCCGCTGCCGATCACCAACGCCTCCGACGAGTCGAAGAACTTCCGCTTCGAGCACGGCCGCGGTGTCGTGGGCTTTATCTCGCCGGTTTCCGAGCCCTACTGCGGCGGCTGCAATCGCATGCGCCTCACCGCCGACGGAAGGTTCCACCTCTGCCTCCTCAACGATGATGAGATGGATGTGAAGAAGGCCATCCGTCAGGGCGGAGGACTCGAGGCAGTGGCGGCGATCCTCGGCAAGGCCGTGGCGGCCAAGCCCACCGGGCACCGGCTCGACGAGGGCCTGTCCACCGAGGATCGTTCCATGTTCCAGATCGGCGGATGAGTCCTTGACCGCCGTTCCCGATCCCCTCGCCTTCCTCGAGGCGGACTTCGCTCAGGTCCTCGACGCTTCGCCGCTGAGCCTGCTCGTCATGCAGAAGGGGAAGCTCGTCTATGCGAACGCCCGTTTCCTGCGCGCACTCGGGATCACGCTCGACCAGGCTATCGGCATCGACCCGGCGGAAACCATCGTTGATCCGGTCATGCGGGAGCGAGCGAGAGAGCGGGTGAGGCGCACCGAGGCCGGCGAAGCGCAAACACCCCTCGTGTATCAGACCGTTCGCGGCGATGGCAAACGAATCTGGGCGCGAATCGAATCGACGCCCTGCGTCTTCAAGGGCGGCCCCGCCTCGCTCTCCATCGCTCAGGACGTTACCGACGAAGTCGAAGCGAGCCTGGCCGTGCGCGAGAGCGAGGAGAAGTACCGGCACCTGTTCGAGGACTCGCCTCTTCCGATGGCGATCAGCCGGAACGCGCGACTGGTCCTGGCCAACCCGGCCCTCGCCCGTCTTGCCGGAGCCGGAACGCCCGGCGAACTCTCGGGCCGGTCGTTGCTGGATTTCGCGAGCGCTGAGTTGCGCGAGCAGACCATCGCCCGTCTGCTCACTGTGCAAAACGGCGGCGAAGTCCCGAAGGTCTCCCGCCGTATCAAGAACCTCGCCGGCCGGGAGATGGAGATCGAGGCGATGAGCCGCGCTTTCGTCCATGAGGGTGAGCCCGCGGTCCTGACCCTCGTGATCGACGTGACCGAGAAGGTGGCGGCCGAGCGCGTGGCCGTGGCGACCGCCCGCGAAACCGAGGATCGCTATCGGGCGCTGGTGGACGGCCTGCCCGATGGCGTAACCGTGCACATCGGACGGACCCTCGTCTTCGCGAACGAATCGGTGGCGCGGATCCTGGGCGTGCCGAGTGTCACGGAATTGATCGGGCGTGACGTCTTCGATTTCCTTCCTCCCGAAGCCCGTCCAGACGCCGCGGCCGCGCTCATCGAGATCGAGGAGGGCAAGCCGGTCCCGCCCCGGGAGTACGTCCTCCGGCGCGCTGACGGGAATCGGATCCTGGTGGAGGTCTACGGCCGGCGCGTCACCTTCGGCGATCGGCCGGCGGTGCAGAGCGTGATCCGCGACATCACCGAACGAAGGCGCGCGGAACGGTCCCAGGCCGCGATCTACCGGATCGCGGACGCGTCGGCGCGCGCGTCGAGCCTTTCCGAGCTTCTCGAATCCGTCCATTCGGCGGTGGGCGAGTTGATGGACGCCCGCAACTTCTTCATCGCCCTCAAGGACGCGTCGGGCGAGAACTTCACCTTCGCGTACCACCGGGATGAACAGGATCCGGCCGCGTCGAGCGTCCCGATCAAGGACACCCTGAGCGGCTACATCCTGAAGGACGGCAAGCCGCGCCTGATCAGTCGGGAGGAGATGGATGCGCTCCGCGCGCGCGGAGTTCCCGTCCTGGGCCCGACGTCGGAGAGCTGGATCGGCGTGCCCCTCGTCCTGCGCGAGTCTTCCTTCGGCATCCTGGTCGTCCAGAGCTACCGCAAGGAGATTCGCTACACCGAAGCCGATCGCGATCTGCTGAGCTACGTCTCGCATCACATCGCGGAAGCCATCGACCGTCAACGCAAGGAGGACCAGATCGAACATCTGGCGTTCCACGACGGACTCACCGGTCTTGCGAACCGCCTTCTCTTCGAGGACCGTCTCACCACCGCCCTCGCCCAGGCCGAGCGCCGCCACGCGCCGCTGGCCATTCTCTTCGTCGACCTCGACCGCTTCAAGGTGATCAACGACTCGCTCGGCCATCCGACGGGCGACGAAGTCCTGAAGATGGTGGCGCAGCGTCTCTCCGAGGGTTTGCGTGAAGGCGATTCGCTCGCTCGCCGCGGCGGGGACGAGTTCCTTGTCCTCCTTCCCGACACCGGCCCCGAGGGTGCGGCGAGCGTGGCCCAGAAACTCATCGAGAACATCCGTTCGCCCATGCGCAGCGGCGGCCACGACCTCACGATCTCGGCAAGTTGCGGCATCGCGGTGTTTCCGGAGAACGGCCCCGACACCGAGAGCCTGCTCAAGGCCGCGGACATCGCGATGTACCGGGCGAAGGAGGGCGGACGCGACGGGTACCGGCTCTTCAACCCCGACATGAACGCGGCCGCGCAGCGTCGGCTGACCGTGGAGACGCGGCTTCGTCGGTCGATCGAGACCCGGCAGATCGGCCCGCACTACCAGCCCATCCTCAACGCGGCGGATGGCCGGATCGTGGCCGCCGAGGCGCTGCTCCGCTGGAGCCCCTTCGTCACCGCGACCATGCCGCCCAAGGAGTTCATCCCGGTGGCCGAGCAGAGCGGTCCCATCGTTGCGTTGGGCGCTTACGTCCCGCGCCGGC
>CAZBTT010000013.1:3854-23208 GCA_964494295.1 uncultured Acidobacteriota bacterium | reverse complement strand
CCGGAGCGCCGCTCGGCGTGTCCAGGGGCGCCGTGATCCCGGTCTGGATCAGGTTCTCCACGATCTGCATCTGCTTTTCGACATCCACCTCCCGCTCCGCAGCCTGGACCACGAGATCCAGGCCGAGCCGGTCGGCGGCAGCTTTCGCCCCCGTCTGCATCTCGATGAAGAACGGACTGTTCAGGGTCTTGAGGACGAGGGCCACGCGCGGCTTCGCGGGGGCCGCGTTCTGAGTGGGCGGCGCGCTGCACGACGCGAACAGCGACGCGACCACGGTGATCGCAAGGGCCTTGGGGTTCCGATTCTTCATGAGGTCTCCAGTCGATACGGTAGCGGGGGTTACTGACGCTTCTTGACCAGCGAGTCCATGAGCACGGCGGCGATGATCACCAGGCCGATCACGATCTGCTGGAGAAACGACGAGATGCCCAGAAGGTTAAGGCCATTTCTGAGCACGCCCATGGTGGGCGCGCCGATCAGGGTGCCGCCGAGGGTGCCGAGACCGCCAGTGAGGCTCGTCCCCCCGATGACCACCGCGGCGATCGCGTCGAGTTCGTACATCATGCCCGCTATGGGCTGGGCGGAGTTGAGGCGCGCGGTCAGAAGAACCGCGCCCATGGCCGCGGTCACCCCGGACAACACGTACACCGCCGTCTTGTGGAGGGTCACGGAGACGCCGGAGAGACGGGTCGCTTCTTCATTGCCGCCGATCGCGTAGACGTAGCGTCCGAAGCGGGTGCGATTGAGCAGGACGATGGCGACGGCGTAGAGAACGATGGTGAGGAGGACGGGCACGGGGATACCGAGCAGACGCCCGGTGGACAGCCAACGCAAGGACTCGTCGAAGCCCGAGATGGGGCGGCCGTCGGTGAAGAGCAGCGCGGCTCCCCGCGCGACGCTCATCATCCCAAGCGTCGCGATGAAGGGCGGAAGCTTGCCACGCGTGATCAGCACCCCGCTGAAGAGGCCGCACAGGGCGCCGGTGAGAAGGCCGGCCAGGATCGCGGGCACGAGCGGCCAGCCCGCCTGAAGCCGGTTCGCCATGACCACACCTGACAGGGCCGCGATCGAACCGACGGAGAGATCGATCCCGGCGGAGAGGATCACGAAGGTCATGCCCACCGCGATGACCGCGTTGATCGCAGTCTGCTCCATCACGTTCAGGAGGTTGGAGGTCGTGAGAAAGAAAGGCGAGAGATACGAAAGCAGCGCGCCCAGGAGGAAGAGTCCCACCAGCGTGCCTGCGCGGCGGGAACTCATCAGGTGAACGGCCCACTTCTTCATGCGGTCTGTCCCAGAGCCGCGGAAAGAAGCGTCTCCTGGCTGGCGCCCGATGCCGCGACCTCGGCGACGAGCCGGCCCGCGCGCATGACGAGGATGCGGTCGCTCATGCCGAGGACCTCCGGGAGTTCAGACGAGATCATCACGATTCCAGCTCCATCCGCAGTGAGTCGGTTCATCAGTTCGTAGATCTCCACCTTGGCCGCGACATCGATGCCGCGCGTGGGTTCGTCCATGATCAGCACGTCGACGCCGGTGGCGAGCCACTTGCCCAGCACGATCTTCTGCTGGTTCCCGCCGGACAAAGCACCCGCCCGCTGCTCGATCGCCGGCGTCTTGATCCGCAGGTCGGCCACGTACTTCCCTGCGAGCGCGGCCTCGGCCGTCCCGTCGATCAGGCCGAAGCGGGAGAGGCGGCGGGCCGAAGTGAGGGCGAGGTTCTCCCGCACTGATAGCCCGAGCACGAGGCCCTGGGTCTTCCGATCCTCGGGAAGGAGGCCGATGCCAGCGGCGATGCCGTCGGCCGGCGAGTGGACGAAAGCGATGCGGCCCTTGACCGCGATCGTTCCACTGTCCGACCGATCCGCGCCGAAAAGCGCCCGCGCGAGTTCCGTGCGGCCGGCGCCCAGAAGACCGGAAATGCCGAGGATCTCGCCCCGACGAAGGTTGAAGCTCACGTCGTGGAGGGCGTGGCCCCTCGAAAGGCCGCGCACGCTCAGCACTTCAGCGCCCGGTTCGGTGCGCCGCCGCGGGAAGTGGTCGCCCACCGGACGGCCGACCATCAGGCGGATCAACTCTTCTATCGCCACTTCTTTCGTCTTGTAGGTGCCGATCTTCTTCCCGTCGCGCAGGACGCTCACCCGGTGGCCGATCCGGTCCACCTCGTTCATCCGGTGCGAGATGTAGATGACGCCGACGCCGCGTTCGAGCAGACGGGCGATGGCGGCGAAGAGCTGCTCGATCTCCGAGGCGGTGAGGGCGGATGTGGGTTCGTCCATCACCAGAATCCGGGCGTTCTCCGAAAGGGCCTTCGCCACTTCGATCATCTGCTGCTCGGCGATGCCGAGACTTCCCACCGGCGCGTCGAGATCGAGGCGGATACCCAGGCCGCCGAGAAGGTCGGCCGTCTTCGCTTTCATGGTTTCGACGTCGAGCAGCCCGAGCGATGTCGTCGGCTCCTTGCCGAGGAACACGTTGGCGGGAGCGCTCAACTGCGGCACGAGGGTCAGTTCCTGGTAGATGATGCTGATGCCGAGGTCGCGGGCGGCGCGGGGCGAGTCGATGTTCGCGACCGCGCCAAGGACCCGGATCTCACCCGCGTCTTTCGACTGCGCTCCGCTCAGTATCTTCATGAGCGTCGACTTCCCCGCCCCGTTCTCGCCGAGCAGGACATGCACCTCGCCGGCCAGAAGGTCGAGGTCGACGCCGTCGAGCGCAATGACTCCGGGGAAACGTTTCTGCACGCCGGTCATTTCGAGGAGCGGAGGATTCGTGGTCATCGGGACCGGGTGGACGTGTTGCGGCGAGTTCGCGGAGCGGGGGTGCCGCGTTCCCGAGGGGGAGGGGCGGTGGTCGAACGCACCACCAGGGTGGGGGCGAGGACCACGCGGCGCGCCTTGACCCGGAGACCCCGGATCCTTTCCACCAGGAGGTCCATCGCCATGTGGCCGATGTCGTGACGCGGCTGATGGACCGTGGTGAGCGAGAGATGACGCATCGCGGCGAGGGAAGTGTTGTCGTAGCCCACGAGAGAAATATCCTGCGGCACCCGCAGGCCGCTCTCCTCGATGGCGTTCAGTGCGCCGATCGCGGCAAGGTCGTTCGCGGCGAAGATCGCGGTGGGCCGCGGGCGACGTTCCAGGAGTTCACGCGCACCCTGATATCCGCCCGCTTCGGTGTAGGCGCCGCGGCCGATGACGATCTCATCGCCGAGTTTGAGTTTGCGCATCGCGGCCTCGTAGCCGTGCCTTCTTTCGAGCGCGCCCGCACCCTCCCCGCCGTCGATATGGGCGATGCGGCGATGGCCGAGGGAGACACAGTGCTCGACCACGAGAAGGGCGCCGGCGGCATCGTCGTCGGCCACACTGTCCACCGAAGCGGCGCGGGCCGGACGGCCGACCACGACCACCGCGGCTTCCTTGCTCGCCTTCACCACCTGCGCGCTCTCCATCATGGGCGAGCCGAGGATGAGACCGTCGACGCGAAGCTGGAGAAGGGTCTCGATCGCTTCGTCCTCGTGCTGCTGAATCCGATCTCCGGTGTTCATCAACACGCGGTATCCGAGCGTGCGTGCTCGCGCCTGGATTCCCGCAATGACATCCGCGAAGAAGGGATTGTTGAGGTCGGAGACCAGAACGCCCACTATTCGGGTCCGCTTCTGCACCAGACCCTGGGCCATGGCGTTTGGGCGATAGCCGAGTTCGGCCACCGCGCGCAGGGCGGCGGCGCGCCTTTCCGGGCTCACATGGCGGTCGCCACGGACGACCAGCGACACCAGGGACTTTGAAACCCCCGCGTGCCGCGCCACGTCGTCGATTGTTGGTCGTCGTCCATTCTTCATGCTTGACACACCGCCACTCCCGTCGCTAGCTTAGGTGCGATGGAACGTTCCAAGGCTAGCACGGCGTCAAACCTCCATCTCCCGAAGAATGCGCTGGTTTCGCCGGGTTTTGACGCGATGGTGACGCCCGAATCGGCGGGGTGGTCCTTCTCGAGTCTGAGGGTGTTGTCCCTCGCGGCCGGGGAGTCGCGCCGCCTCGAAACCGGTCTCGACGAGATGCTCGTCGTGCCGCTTTCGGGCGGTGTCCGGGTCGAGTGCGAGGGCTCGGCCTTCGATCTCGGGGGGCGTCGATCGGTCTTCTCACGGGTGACCGACTTCGCCTACGTTCCCCGCGATGCCGCGTTCACCCTGACCTCGGTCCGCGGCGGCACATTCGCCCTCCCGGGGGCGCGCGCCCGACGGAGGCTTCGCCCCGCCTACGGTCCGGCGGAGAAGGTCCCGGTCGAGATCCGCGGCGCGGGCGGAGCCACGAGACAGCTCAACAATTTCTGCGCCCCCGGCGTATTCGAGACGGATCGCTTGAGCGCGGTCGAAGTCCTGACCCCGCCCGGGAACTGGTCGTCGTATCCGCCGCACAAACACGACGAGGAGCGGCCGGGTGAAGCCATCCTCGAAGAGATCTACTACTTCCGCCTCGAGGGCGAGGCGAGTTTCGGAGTCCACAAGACCTACGCCGCCGAGGGAGACTTCGATGTGACCTCGACGGTGCGCGATGGCGACGTCTTCCTGGTGCCCCGCGGATACCACGGCCCTTCAATCGCGCCGCCCGAACACACGTTGTGGTATCTGAACGTCCTGGCCGGTCCGGCCGAAGAGCGCTCCATGAACTTCTGCGACGACCCGAAACATCACTGGATCCGCGACTCGTGGCGCGGCCAGCCGACCGATCCCCGCGTGCCGATGACGAGCGCCGTCGAACTCCCGGACCATCAAGGAGCGAGATCCCGATGAAGACCCGACGACTCACCACCGCGCAGGCGCTGGTCCAGTTCCTGATTCAACAGCACACCCGCCGCGACGGCGTCACACGGAGGTTCATCCCGAAGGTCCTCGGGATTTTCGGCCACGGGAACGTGGCTGGTCTCGGAGAAGCGCTCCAGGCCGCGGGCAACGACCTTCCCTACATCCCCGGCCGCAACGAACAGGCGCTCGTCCACGCGGCCGCGGCCTTCGCGAAGATGACGAATCGCCTGCAAACCCTCGCCTGCACGAGTTCGGTGGGACCGGGAGCGACGAACATGATCACGGGAGCCGCCGGGGCCACCATCAATCGTGTGCCCGTCCTTCTCCTGCCCGGCGACATCTTCGCGACGCGCCAGGTGGCGCCCGTTCTCCAGCAACTCGAGTCCGGGGCTTCGGGGGAGATTTCGGTGAACGACGCCTTCCGGCCCGTCTCCCGCTACTGGGATCGGATCCAGCGCCCCGAACAACTCGTGACATCCGCGCTCGACGCGATGCGTGTGCTGACCAGCGTCGTCGACACCGGTGCGGTGACGCTGTGTCTGCCCGAAGATGTGCAGACCGAGGCCTGGGACTTCCCGGAAGCGCTCTTCGAGCGTCGGGTCTGGGAAATCCGGCGGCCGCGTCCCGACGCCGAGGCCTTGAAGCGCGCGGTGGAGCTGATTCGCGACGCTGAGCGGCCGATCATCGTGGCAGGCGGCGGCGTGCTCTATTCGGAAGCCGCGACGTCCCTCGCCCTTTTCGCGAGCGCCACGGGCATTCCGGTCGCCGAGACTCAGGCCGGCAAAGGCTCCTTGTCGTTCGACCACGCCCTTTCCCTTGGCGCCATTGGCGCCACGGGCACGCGCGGGGCGAACGTTCTCGCCCGCGAGGCCGATCTCGTGATCGGTATCGGCACGCGGTACTCCGACTTCACCACCGCGTCCAAGACCGCGTTCCAGAATCCCAACGTCCGCTTCGTGAACATCAACGTGGGCGAATTCGACGCGTTCAAACACGGAGGCGTCGCGGTCGTGGCCGATGCCCGGGAAACGCTGGTCGCCCTGCTCGAAGCGTTGCCCGGCTTCCTCGCTCCCGCCGATTGGCGCGCGCGCGCCGGAGAAGCGAACCGCGACTGGGACAAGGAAGTGGAGCGGATCTACACCCTCGACTCCCCCACGCGGCCGAGCCAGGGCGAGGTGATCGGCGCGGTGAACGATGCGGCCGGCGAACGCGGTGTGCTGGTGTGTGCCGCGGGCAGCCTTCCCGGCGACCTGCACAAGCTATGGCGCGCGCGCGACCCCAAGAGTTATCACCTCGAATACGGCTATTCCTGCATGGGCTACGAAGTCGCGGGCGGGATGGGGGTCAAGATGGCGGCGCCCGATCGGGAGGTATTCGTGATGGTGGGCGACGGCTCGTGGCTCATGATGTCGTCGGAGATCGTGACCGCGAATCAGGAAGGGGTGAAGTTGATCGTCGTTCTGATCAACAACGGCGGCTACGGTTCGATCGGCAGTCTGTCGAAGTCGCTCGGCTCGGGGGGCTTCGGAACTCAACTGCGGTACCGGGACGAAGATGGTTCGCTTTCGTCCCGCCAGGTTCCGATCGACTTCGCCGCGAACGCACGCAGCCTCGGTCTCAAGGTGCACCCGGCAGACACGCTCAAGGAGCTTCGCGCGGCTCTCGCCGAGGCGAAGGCATCGGCCGAGACCACGGTGATCGTGACTCATACCGATCCTTCGGTGAAGGTGGGGGGCTACGAGTCGTGGTGGGATGTTCCGCCGGCGGAGGTGTCGACGAACGATGCGGTCAGGGCTGCTCGAGCGGAGTATGAGGTGGCGAGGAAGAAGGAGCGCTGGTATTTGTAGGGGGGCGAGTCGACAGGGCCTGGTAGCCGGAACGGTCGCTTCGACAGAACTGCGTTCGGCTTTACTCAGCGACCGGGCGAGGTCGCGTCGACAGGACCGCGTTCGTCTGTGCTCAGCGACCGGGCCCTTCGCGGGTCAAGGCGGCGCGGAGTTGTTCCGGATCTGTGATCGGGGCTTCGCAGGCGTAGTTGCGGCAGACGTAAACCGCGGGGGCGCCCTCGACGAGGGTCTTGCCCCTGAGCAGCGGATCGTTTGACGGAGAGCCATCGCTGCGGACGATCACGCGCTGGCGCAGGAAGACGTCTTTGACGGCGCGATCGAGCGCCTTCGTTCGCTCGTCATCGGGTGGGCCCACGATGACGATCTCGGCCGGACCGTTGCGCAGGAATTCGAGGACGAGCAGGGACGTGGGAAATGCCCGCGGCTGGCGCTCGATCGCGGCGCCCCAGGCGGCGATGGCGCGCGTCGCGGCATCCTTGAACGAGCCGCGGTCGAAGAACACGGAAAGGCGGGCGAGGGCCATGGCCGCTTCCCCGTTCGCCGAGGGCGTGGCGCCATCATGGCCTTCGCGGTGACGCAGGAGCAGCGCCTCGTTGAAGCGGGATGTCGAATAGAAGCTGCCTTCCTTCGAGGCGAAGAGGTCGAGAATCGATTCGCCGAGGGTCCGGGCGCGGTCGAGCCACAACGAACCCGCCAAAGGAAGCGCCTCGGAGAGGTCAATCAACGCGTTCGCGAGGAAGGCGTAGTCCTCGAGAAAGGCTTCGCCCTGGGCGACGCCCTGGCGCGATGAGCGCAACAGCCGCTCCTCGCGACGATGGTGCTGCCACAGAAACGCGGCCGCGCGCTCGGCCGCCTGCACGTAGCGAGCCTCACCGAATACCCGTCCGGCTTCCGCGAAACCGCCGATCATGAGGCCGTTCCACGCGGTGAGCGTCTTGTCGTCGAGAGCCGGGGGCACTCGTTTCGATCTCTCGCCGTAGAGCAGACAGCGGCCCTTCGCGATGATGGCGTCGAGCGCCGCCTCATCGAGGTCGTGACGGTTCGCCACCTCGGCCTTCGAAGAACGAGTGCGAAGAATGACGTGGCCCTCCCAGTTCCCCTTCTCCGTGACGTCGTAGTAGTCGCAGAACGCGGCGGCCTCCTTCTCGTTCGCGAGCAGGGCCACAACTTCATCCTTCGTCCAGACGAAGAACTTCCCCTCCACACCCTCCGAGTCGGCGTCGGTCGCGGAGTAGAAAGCGCCCTCGGGCGATGTCATCTCCCGAAGGATGTAGTCGAGCACCTCGCGGGCGACGCGCTCATAGGCCGGGGTCTTCGTGATCTGAAAAGCGTCGGTGTAGACGCGCGCCAGCTGGGCGTTGTCGTAGAGCATCTTCTCGAAATGGGGGGCCAGCCACTCGCGGTCCGTCGAATAACGCGCGAAGCCGCCGCCAAGGTGATCGTAGATGCCGCCTGCGGCCATCGCATCGAGCGTGGTCGTGGCCATGAAACGCGCCCGGCTCTCCGCGTTATCGTGATCCGGGCCCTGCCCCTGCCGGAGCAGGACACGCAGCGCCTGGTGGGGTGGGAACTTGGGGGCCGAACCGAAACCACCGAAGCGCGAATCGAACTCCGACGCGCTCTGCTCTTCGAAAGCCGCCCAGGCCTCGAGCGATGGATCACTCGCGGGAAGGGCGAGAACGTTTTCGCGCAGAAAACACGCGACCTGGCCCGCCTGTTCGAGCAGGCTCGCCCGGTCCTCGCGCCAGATCGCGGCGATGCGTTCGAGCAGGGTTCCAAAACCCGGCCGGCCGTAGCGGTCCTCGGGCGGGAAATACGTGCCCGCGAAGAAGGGCTCCTGCTTCGGGGTCAGGAAGACGGTCATGGGCCAGCCGCCCTGGCCGCGGTTCATCGCGAGCGTGGCCGCCATGTAGATGTCGTCGAGGTCCGGCCGCTCTTCCCGATCGACCTTGATGCAAACGAAGTGCTCGTTCATCAGCGCGGCGATCGCCTCGTTCTCGAAGGACTCCCGCTCCATCACGTGGCACCAGTGACAGGAGGAGTAGCCGATCGAGAGCAGGATGGGACGCTCCTCATCGCGGGCGCGGGCGAGCGCCTCTTCGCCCCAGGGGTACCAGTCGACCGGATTGTGGGCGTGCTGGAGCAGGTACGGTGAGGTCGCATCGATGAGGCGGTTGGGCGGGCGAGGAACGGTCTCGGTCATGCTCCGATTCTGGCAGAGGGGCATCGGTTAGCCTCCCGTGCCATGGACGGAACCTTCATCCACCACATCGCGCTGCGCGTGAAGGACTGCGCCGCCTCCGCGCGCTTCTACGAACAGGCATTCCTGTTGCGCGAAGTCCGGCGCGTGGAATCCGAAGGGGCGCTCCGCGCGATCTGGCTGCGCGCGGGCGACTCCGTGCTCATGCTCGAACACTCGATCCGCGGCGCCGGGCCGACCGAGGGCTCCGGCCACGTGCTCATCTTTCCTGCCGACGACCTCGCGGAGGCCGAGCGGCGTCTCGCGGATCTCGGCATCGCGGTCGCGGATCGAACCCTCAAGACGTTGTATGTGCAGGATCCGGACGGACACCGAACCGGCCTCTCTGTCCATCGCTTCGACGAGACCGCGTCGTGATAGTGTTTCGGGTAACGCCATGAAGGTGCTGCTCGTACGACATGCGATCGCCGTGGACCGTGACACGCCGGGGATCTCGGATGATCTGCGCCCGCTCACCGAGGAGGGCGCCGCGAAGTTTCGCAAGACCGCGCGTTCTCTGGCCGACCTTCTCACCCCCGACCTGCTCCTGACCTCCCCTCTGCTTCGCGCGAAGCAGACGGCCGAGATCCTCAGCGCTCAATGGCCCGCGGTTCCCGTCAAGGAGTCGGAGGCGCTCGGGGACGGTTCGCGCCGTGCGTTCGAGGAGGCGCTCTCCCGTCTCTCGGGCGTGGGTCTGGTCGTGGGCGTGGGGCACGAGCCCTGGCACTCCGAGTGGACTGCTGAATGGCTCGGGGCCACGCACGCGGATTCCTTCGCGTTCAAGAAAGGCGGCGTCGCCCTCATCGATTTCGATGGCGAGGTTGGCCAGGGTCAGGGCCGCCTCGTGTTCTTCGCGGCGCCCAAGGCCCTCAAAGACCTCGCCGGCTGAGACGGAGCGGCGGTTAACCCCGGTCGCCGAACAGGCTGACCATGAAGACGGTTCCGCCGACCTTCAGCCGGTCGCCGTGCTGAAGAACCGCGCGCTCGGTGCGCGCGTCATTCACCCAGGTTCCGTTGGTGGAGCCGAGATCGTGGACCACGTACGAATCGCCTTCCCGATCGATCCGGCAATGTTGCGCGGAGGCGCCGTCTTCGGGAACCACAATGTCGCTGCGGCGCGACCTGCCCAGCGTCGTGTGCCCGCTCGCGGAAAGCGGGAAGTTCTTCCCCGCTCCCGGCCCCGAAAGTGCGCGCAAGGTGGGGTTGGCATTCACCACCAGGGTCTTCTCGAGGGCGATGTCGTCGTCGGCCACACCCCCGGGAGGGGCAGGGCTCAGGCTGAAAGCGTCTTTTCGCGGAAGCGACAAGGAGAGAGCGAGCGAGGGCTGGGGCAGACCCGGCGCGGCCGCGCGCGGCGTCTCGGGCGCGCTCATCCGGCGGATCAGGAGCACCACGATCCCCAGCATGAGCAGGCCGCCGAGGGAGAAGAAGATCGCGGCGGCGCCGAGCAGGCCGGTCGCGGTTTTCGGCGTGGGAGTTGGCAAAGGCGGTTCCGGGCTCCGCGACAGTGCCGCGCTGGATGAGGCCGATCCCTCGCGCGGTGCGATCGACTGGGCGAGCATCGCGGCATCCGCCACTTCCAGACGGACATATTCCCCGCCCGTGATCTTGGCGATGCGACGCAGGAGTTTTCCGTCTCCCTGGCCAAGGGCCAGGGCGAAGATGGGAACACCTTTGGAGGTGGCGGCATTGAGAGGGTCCTCGAACTGAAGATCGCCCTCTCTCACCCGGCCCGCCGAAAAGAGCAGCAGGGCGCGCGCCGCGAAATCCTGGGCGCCGAGATACTCGACCATGTCGAACAGGCCGTCGGGCAAGGCAACGCCCGAGGCTCCGGCCTCGAATCCCGCGAGTGTCGCGGTGACGAGCGCGCGATCGGCGGTTGGAGGAAGCACGATGCGCTTCTCTCCGCTGAAAGAGCCGATCATGATCTGCGAACCTTCGGGCAACTTGTCCAAAAGCGCGAGAACGAGGTCCTGGCTGCGCTGAAGGTCGGCCTGCGCCATCCCGGCTTCATCGATCGCGACGCCCAGGACCAGAGGCGGGCGGACGAGAACCTCCGGGGTCGCCTCCGGCGAAGCGGTCTGGGCAAGGACCCCGGTGGCGGGACAAAGCGACGCGGCGAGGGATGCCGCCACCAGCCACGAGCCTATCCGCGCCCGCGATCTCATCTTGACCATAAACGATCTTTTTAACACGATTTAGCGGACTACAATGACATCGCGATGATCGAGCGACCCCCGCTCAAGAACAACCTGCCGCTGGCCACCGTGCTCTTCGTGATCCTCGTGATCACCGGCATCGGGTTGAGCGTGGTGGCGAGGCGGAATCCGAACATCGGCACCGACTTCGCGGCATCGGTTCTGCTGTTCGCGCTTTCGGTGGTCAACCTGACGTTGCTGCTCGTCGTGCTCTTCGTCCTGATCCGCAACCTGGTCCGGGTTTTCCTGGATTCGCGCCGGGGCGTGGTCGGCGCGCGTCTGAGACTTCGGCTTGTCCTTGCTCTGCTCGTGATGGGCCTGATCCCGTCCATTGTCCTTATCGGCGTGGGGGGCTCGCTGCTGCGGGACAGTTCGTCGAGGTGGCTGAGTTTCGACGCTTCCGGCATGGCGGGAGCGGCCAAGGCGGTGGCGCTGCGCCTGGAGGAGGAGCGGCTGCGTTCGGTCCGCGCCCTGGCCTCCTCGGCCGCCGCGGAACTCGGCCGACGTCGGCTCAAGGAGCCGGATGCGCCGCTCGCGTCCCAGGGCCTGGGGCTGCCCAATGACAGCGACCTGCTGATCATCCTCAACGCGCGCGACGAGGTCGAGGCGGTCTACGGCCGGTCGCCGCTCTTGAGCACGGAAATCGCGAGCCTCGCGAGTGAAGCGCGCGCCGGGCGTCACGCCGAACTCTCGGCGAACCGCGACGGACAGGACCTGCGCCTGGCCGCGCGCATGGTGCCCGACGCATCCGGGTCGGTGGTGATCGTGGGCCGCGGGAGCGGCGGAGATCAGGAGGCGCTGGTCGCGAACCTCGACCGCAGGCTCGACACTTTCGAGAAGCTGCGCGCGGAACGTGGTCCCATCTCTTCTCTCTACATCTCCTTGTTCCTCTTCCCCGCCCTTCTCACCCTGGTGGGCGCGTCGTGGTTGCCTTTCGTCCTCGCCCGGCGCTTCGCCCGTCCGGTGCGCAACGTGGCCCTCGCCGCCGAACGCATCGCCGCGGGTGAGCGCGGTGTGCGGGTCGAGAAAGACGAGACCGATGAAGAGTTCGTGAAACTCATCCAGGCCTTCAACCTCATGTCGGAGAAGCTCGCGCGATCGGAGGAGGAAGTCGAGTTCTCCCGCTCGGACCTGACCCGGAAGAACCAGGAGATCGATGAGCGGCGGCGGCTGATGGAAACCGTTCTCGAAACCATCGGCACCGGGGTGGTCGTGCTCGACAGCGCTCAGACCGTCCAGCGCGTGAACAGCGCGGCGTCCCGCCTCCTCGGCGGCGACCCCTCGCGGATCGTCGACTCACCCCTTGCCTCGCTCCTTCCCCAGGAGGTGGCGGGCGAAGTCACGCGGTCGATTGCCCGGGTCCTCGAACGCCGGTCGACCCACTTCGAGCGGGACTTAGCGCTCTTCGGCCTGCGCGGCCGGCGTGAAGTGAGATTCCGGGCCGCGCCCCTCGCCACGAGCCAGGGCGGACCCCTCGGCGCGGTGATCGTGCTCGAGGACGTGACCCCGCTGATGCAGGCCCAGAAGGTGGCGGCCTGGGGCGAGGTCGCGCGAAAACTCGCGCACGAGATCAAGAACCCGCTCACCCCCATCAAGCTCTCGGCCCAGCGCGTCCGCAAGGCGCATCTCAAGGGAGCCTCGGATTTCGACCGAGTCCTCTCCGAATCGATCGAGGCGATCGTCTCCGAGGTGGACGCCTTGCAGCACCTCGTGGACGAGTTCGCGCAGTTCGCGCGGTTGCCTCCCTCGAGGCCGGTCGAAGGCTCGCTCAACGCGGTGGTTGAAGCAGCGCTCGCGCTTTATGAAACCGCGTATCCCCACATTGCCTTGAACCGCTCGCTCGACCCGGAACTGCCTTCGCAAAGGCTCGATGGGCCGCAGATCAAGCGGGTGCTGATCAACCTCGTCGACAATGCCATCGCGGCGCTCGGTGAGAAGGGCGCCATCGAGATCGGCACTTCGTACGATCCGGTGAATCGGCGCGCCACCCTCACGGTGGCGGATACCGGCCCGGGGATCCCTCCTACGAATCGCGAGACCATCTTCGCGCCGAACTTCTCGACAAAGAAAAAGGGCAGCGGTCTCGGCCTCGCCATCGCGCGACGGATCGTGGAGGACCACGGGGGCGAGATCGCGGTGGAGGACAACGTCCCCCACGGCGCCCGTTTCGTGATCACCCTTCCCGTCTAGCGCGCGGGGATCAGACAGGGCATGCCGGGTTCACCCTGGCAGATCCGGCCTTCTATGACCGGAGCGATTCCACGCGGCTCGGCGGCCACAAGGTCGCGAATCAGAAGATCCTTGATGTCGAGGCCTTCGGCCCCGCACCCTTTCTGGATCTGATCGCGGTTCAGCATCTGATAGCCGTCCTGATCGCCCGCATCGGGATTGACGAGGTAGTCCACGGTCACGGCCAGCACCGGCTCAGCCGCCGTCACAGGCCGCGTGCCGCGCGCGGCAAGCCATGAAACATCCGAAACCGTTCGGCCCGGCCGGTCGTGGCGGAAGCCGAAACCCGCGATCTGCACGAAGCTGCCCGCCCCCGGCCAGCCGCGCACGGATTGTTCCGCGACTTTGACCAGGGCCGCTCCGTCGATCTTCAGCAGGTGCATCGGCGAGGGATAGGCGAACAACTCCTCGACGTGGCGTCTCGTCAACACCGTGCCCGCGGCCAGGTCGTTGTTGAGGCGCAAGGCGCCTGAGTTCACGAACGCCACCTGGGCGCCGCAGGGCTTGAACGCCTCGAGCATGCGGTCGGCGATCCAGTTGCCAAGGGACGTCTCGCGGCCGCGCACTTTGTTCTCGTCGGCCTCGAGCGCGGTTCTGGTGTGTCCATAGGGCTCATCGAGGCAGCCGGGCGCGGCTTTGACGGAGGAGCAAAAAGCCTGGGCGTGGCGGGCCTGCCATTCGTTCACGCGGGCTTGAACCAGCGGGTCGGGCGCGGGCGTGTTCAATGTGAGGGGAAGGAGACGCGGCTCCACGAGAAGCGTGCCGTCCGCCTTCTTCGTGATCTTCACCACTGAAACCGTGCGCGCGTCGGCGTCCGCCTTCGTGTACCACCGCCCGCCCACCTGCACGTGCATGGATTCGTGATCGTGACCGCCGAAGATGACATCGGGCCCGGCGTCACCGAGGCGTTCGAGGAGCGCGCGATCCGTCCGGGCCTCGAGATGCGTGAGGCCCACGACCACCTCGGCACCCTGCGCGCGAAGCGCCGCGCTCAACTCGCGCGCGGTTTCCTGCTCGCCCGCGTAGCCCGCGATGTACTGAACGCCCGCCATGGGCAGAGTCAGGCCGAAGATCCCGATCCGGATGCCCCCGCTCGTCACCATCGCGGTGGGCGTAAGGTTCTTCGAAGCGACGAGCGGCTGGCCATCGGAACCTTGAGCGAAGCGGATATTGCCGCCGAGCCAGCGGAACTGCGAGCCATCGATGCGATCTTTGAGCATCGCAGCGTCACGAAGCCGTCCACGGTCGAACTCGTGGTTGCCGGGCACCACGAACATCCGGGCGTCGAAGCGCGCGGCGTCGCCATCGAGGAGGTTGAGGATCGAAACCATCTGTTCGCCCTGGTACATCCGGCTTGCGAAGGATGGGAAGAGGAAATCGCCGCCGTGGAGAAGCAGGGCTTCTGGAAACTGCTGCTCGATCTGCTTGCGCAACGCGCGAACCCGGGCGAGTCCGCCCTTGGAGCCGCCTTCCAGGCCCTCGATGCGGTAGATGTCATTGATGCCGAGGAGGGCGGTGGTCCGGTCCGTGGGAGCGGCGTGGACGAAGAAGGCGCCGGTCAGGACCGAAAGGGCCCCGAGGGCGCAGGCGGTGGCGCGACGGGCCCTGCGGGAAGCAGTCGAGTGGGGTGCGGGCTTCACGGGAAAGCGGAGTTTCCCATGGCGTCGCCGATCGTTCCCACCGTCACCCTCTCAATTTCTTGAGACCTTCGGCGGGGACGCGAGGAAGGTCACGATCTCATCGAGATCGTCACTCAGCCGGAGCAGGTGGGAAAACCCCTTCTCTTCGCCAAGCTGTTTCAGAAGGGGCCACACCGACTTGGCCCCTCGCCCGGACTCTTCGGCCGCATTGCGGTTCCAGTAACGCGAGCCGAGCAGGATCATCGGCGCCGCCTCGCCATGAGTGGCGTAGTAGTTCTGACAGGCGTCCTGGAAGATCTCCTGCACGGTTCCCGCGTTCCCTTCGGCGAAGATCACCCCGTGAGTGGCGATCGCGAGAACGCCTTCCTCGCGGATCGAGTTCTCGAAGAACTTGGCGATGTGGCTCGCGAAGGGATTCGGAGGTTCATGTCCATAGAACCAGGTCGGCACCCCGACGCTCTCGGTGCGCGGATCTTTGGCCTCTCGCGGAAAACGTTCCATCACTTCAAACGCGGGGCCCAGCCAGTCGCCGCTGTTCCAGTCGGGCGAACCGGGAGCCACGGGTTTCACCCGAGGCACGCGCTCCAGCATCCGGACGGCGACGCGCAGGTCGTCCTCGCCGCGGGTCGCGAACCACGCGCCCAGATTCGAGGCCTCCATCGCCCCAGGACCACCTCCGGTGGCGACGGTGAAACCCGCGCGCGCCAGTTTCCACGCGAGCAGGGCAACCTGCATGTAGGGAGCATCGGACGCCGTCGGGTTCCCGTGTCCGTCCCTCGTCTTCTCGAGCCGCTCGCGGTCATGCCCGCCCATGATTCCGACCACGCGCCTCATGGCGTCGGGCTTGCCGCCGAAAGGCTTCAGGTATTCATCGAGCGCTTCCTCGATGGCAAGATCATGAAGCCGGAAGAAAACGGCGTCGTCGATACTCAGGTCCTGACGCTTGCGCTTGCTCCGGTTGTCCATGGCCGCGAGGTAGCAGATCCAGTCGGGGGTCTTCTGGTAGGTGGACGGATCCTTCGCGCGGTAGCCCCTCAGGAGTTCGTCCGCGTCGTAGAGGGCGGTTCGGAAGGGATTGAACTCGAGTCCCGGCCGGCCCGGCATCACGAGGGCGCCCAGGGAGATGAGCTTGCGAGTGAGAGCCGGGCTCATCCGGCAGCCGAGGAAGGCGGTCCGCTGATCCAGCTCTTCGGTGAGCAGCGCATCGTCGAACCCGGGGGAACGCAGGTCGAGCCCGAGCAGGGTGATCGTGGACCAGTCTCTTTCGGGGAGCCGGAGGAACGAGCGCAGATCTTCGAGGTTGCGAACCTCCAGTTTCCTCAAGGTCGGCGGAGTCTATCCGCGAGGGCGGGTACCGGATAGGCTTCAGCCTCCATGAAGCTCCTCGGGAAAGCCGGCATCGTCATCATCCTCGTGCTCGGAACAGTCTGGGCGGTGGCGCCAAAGGTCGCCGAGAGGAGGATGAACCGGGTCACGAACCGGTCCATAGCGGTAAGCGAGCGTGCCCGCATGCTCCACGAGAAGCTCTTCGTGGCCGACCTGCACGCCGACACCACGTTGTGGAATCGCGATCTCCTCTCCCGTGGCGGGCGCGGCCACGTGGATGTGCCGCGCCTCGTCGAAGGAGGCGTGGCGCTCCAGGCCTTCACCATCGTCACGAAGACGCCGCGGCGGATGAACATCGAGAGCAATACCGCGGACACCGATAACATCACCCTGCTCGCGGTGGCGCAGCTCTGGCCTCCGCGCACCTGGAACAACCTGACCGAGCGCGCCTTGTACCAGGCCTCCCGCGTCACCGCCGCCGCCGCGCGATCGGGAGGACGTCTCAGCGTTGTGCGGACCGCGGCCGATCTCGCCGCGTTCGAGACGAAGCGCTCATCCGACAAGACCGCGGTGGCTGCGTTCATCGGCGTGGAAGGCGCGCACGCCCTCGCGGGCGATCTCTCGAACCTCGATCGCCTTTACGACGCCGGGGTCCGGATGATGGCGCCCACGCACTTCTTCGACACGGAGATTGGCGGATCGGCCCACGGCGTCTCCCGCTCCGGCCTGAGCCCGCTCGGACGCGAGTGGGTCGCGCGGATGGAGGCGAAAAAGATGGTGATCGATCTTGCGCATGCCTCGCCGGCCACGCTCGACGACGTGCTGAAGATCGCAACGCGGCCCGTCGTGGTCTCGCACACAGGGGTTCGGGGCACCTGCGACAACCAGCGCAACCTCTCGGATGCCCAGCTCGCGGCGATCTCGGCCAATGGCGGTGTCATCGGCATCGGGGTCTGGGAAACCGCGGTCTGTGGCGGCGACGCGCACGCCGTCGCCCGCGCGATCAGTCATGCCATCAACGTGGCCGGCTTCGAACACGTGGGCCTGGGTTCAGATTTCGATGGCGCGGTCACGGCGCCGTTCGATGTCGCCGGCCTGCCTCAGATCACGCAGGCCCTGCTCGACCTCGGTCTGGATCAAACCGCCATCGAAGGAGTCATGGGCGGCAACGTCCGTCGCCTCCTGAAGCGACTCCTCCCCTGACTCGCGGGCCCGCGGCTATCGGGCGGGAATCGAGAACGACGTGCTGCTCAGAACTCCCGCGGCATCCCGGAACGTGAGGGTGACATCGATGCGCGACCCGACGCCGCGCTCAGCCGGCCAGCGAAGGGTCTGCACGGCGGTGTCCGCCAAAAGGTACTGGTCGGGATCGAGCGGTCCCGCCACCGCCGCCACGATGGCGGCCTCAGTCAGCGTCTGACCGCCGGCATCGACCATACGGAACGATGCGGATTCGATCGGCGTGGTCGATCCGTGGAGCGCATATAGACGGACGGTGACCGACGTGGGCGACGTGAATCCATTGACTCCAGATGGCGCGACCTGCATGGCGACGCCTATGGCACGAGGGCCGGTGGGTGAAGGGGCCGCGGTCGGCGCCGCGGGAGACGACCCGCAACCGAAGGTCAAGAGGGGAACGAGGGCGAGCAATGCGGTGTGCTTCATGGAGCAGGCTCCTCCGAGTCAGTGGCTACAAGGAGTGTACATCCGCAGCGGTCACACTAACCATGGCGGGGAGACAGCGGTAGATCCTCTGCCGGACGATGAGGCCGTCACGGAACTTCAGGAAGACCGCGACCTGTCCCTCGAGTTTCTGACCGGCGATGTAAGAACCCGTGGTCACGCCGATCACCGCAGTCCAGGCGATCTCCATGGCGACCTGCGATCCGCCTCCGAAAGCGCCGCACAGTTCGTAGGACTCCGACCTGAAGAGAGCGAGGTCGCGCCCGCGCGCCCGCCCGATTTCGTCACGCGTGCGTACAACTCCCCCGGGAGCGAAGATGTTGGGGAACTCCTCCTCGATCCCGTCTTCCGCGAAGAAGGCGACGACCTCTTCGGACTTTGCGCCCGCGTTCATGGCCGCGAGATAGTTGCGGGCGATTTCGAAGTTCGATTGGGAGGACCCGGGCCCGGAGTCGGTGGCTTCCGGAACAACGGGCTCCGCGGAAGCGCGCTCGGCCAGCGCCCTTGCGCGTTCCGATGGGTTCGACCACGGTTCGAAACATGCGTAGACGTGCTCTCGAACGATGCGGCCGTCCTGGAACTTCAAGAAGACCGCAAGACGGGCGTCGAGTTCCTGGCCCTTTGCGAGAGGCGGCGCGTCCTGGCTGACGCGTCCGCTCCAGGCAATCTCCATCGCCACCTGCGATCCGCCGCCTGTGGCTCCCCTCAACTCGAAGGTCTCGGCCGCGAACGTTCCGGCCTCGCGCGCTCGCGCCCCCAGCATCCCCTCGCCACTGTTCGATGTGGCGCGGTGGAGGAAACGGTGGGGGTATTCGACCCGGACGAGGTCCTTCGCATGGAAGGCGCCCACAGCCTTCGTCGAGGAGCGCGAAGAGAGAGCGGCGAGGTAGTTGCGTGCGATGGTGAAGTTCGACTCGCTGCCGGCCAGGGCCGGCGCCTCGTGCACAACCGTTTCCGGCGTCAAGAACCATCCGAGGATCCGGCGGAACCAGCTTTCCCTTGCAGGAGCGGGCGGTATCAAGGCAAGGACTTCCTCTTCCCGACGGCGCAGCTCCGGAGCCGCCTCCAGTCGAGCCGCGGTCTCCATAGCGAGGCGGGCCGCCTCCGCTTCCTCACGTCTGCGCGCATCGACGGCAACGCGCGCCGCATGAGCCTCGGCGGCAAGCCGAGCCGCCATCTCCGCGGCGACCCGGACCTCTTCGGCGACGCGTGCTTCCTCGGCGACACGAGCTTCTTCCGCCAGGCGAGCCTCCTCGACGACGCGGCGACTTTCGGCTTCCTGCGCCGCGCGGCGTCGTTCGGCATCCTCAGCCGCCAGGCGGGCCGCCTCAGCCTCGGCGATCCGACGCGCCTCCAACTCGGCCGCGAGGCGGCGGGCTTCCTGTTCC
>CAZBTT010000013.1:0-3754 GCA_964494295.1 uncultured Acidobacteriota bacterium | reverse complement strand
CGCGACGCCGTCCGGCATCCTCCGCCGCAAGACGAGCGGTCTCGGCGATCCGACGTGCCTCCAACTCGGCCGCGAGCCGTCGGGCTTCCTGTTCCGCCGCGAGCCGAGCCGCGACCTCGGCGGCGACTCGTGCCGCCTTGGCCTCCGCTCGCAAACGCGCCTCCGCAGCTTTGCGCTGCCGGCGCACCTGCTTCTCGAGGTTTCGGAGCAGGCTCCGCATGTGGAATCGCTGAACCGCGTCCAGGGGAAGCACCTGGCTCACGGCCGCGGTGCCCATCCCGCGCGCGAACACATCAAGGTCGTAGCGGATACGCGTCTGACCCTTCTCTCCCGGCTGCAGAAGGAACCCACCCGGTCCCTCGAACCTCCCGCCGAAGAAGCGAAGCCTCATCGCGAAAGGCTCGTGCAGCTCCTCGAAACGAAAGCGGAACCACCCGCCGAGGAGGGGGCGCACCTCGATCTCGCTTCCCAGGAGCCCCGGTTGCTCGGAGAGCACCTGGGCCGGCCATTGAACCGGCCACCAGGCGGGATAGGCGGAGGCAGCGGCCAGCACGTCCCAGATTTCCTTGGGAGTGAAAGGGACCGTGAGTTCCTCGCTGGTTCTGATCCGGGTCACGACACTCACGCCAACCGCTTCTCCTTATTGTTGCCGCGGATGAACGTGAGCGGCCGTTGCAGACGAGCCCCGCCCCTGCACTCGACGTGATTGGAGTATAGGGGCGGGCGCCCCGCGAAGAGGCTTAGCTCACCCACCACCCCTGGGCGAACTGGCCAGCCAGGAAACTCAACAGAAGCGTCGAGCCCGCGAACCACAGGGTCGCCAGGACCGGGCTCGCTCCGAGGCGCGGGGCGAACCAGATGAAAGCCGGGAAAAGGACGAGCACGAGCCGCGGCACACTGATCCAGAATTCCTGGGCCGTAAAGACGAGTGTGTTCCCGATCACCCAGACCGCGTAAGAGAGCCGCTGTTTCATGGCCGCGGCGACGCACGCGATCAGCATCATGGGGATGAAGGCAGCCTGGAGCATGCCGTTCATCATGGAATCCGCGCCGCCATGTGCTGCGAGCCGGAACACCGCGATCGTCCCGTCCCAGGGCCAGGCGAAACTCCGGTAGAACGCGTCGTGTTGCAGCCGCATGAACGCGAGCGGATCCCCCGCGACGGCGTAGTTGATCGCGAGATAGATCGCGATGCCCACGCCGACGCTCAGGGAGGCGAGGACGCGAAGTCCACGCCCGCGGGACGAAGTACCCCAGGCCTCGACCAGCAGGGCGGGGGCGAGGACAAACGCGTTGATGCGCGTGAGACCCGCGAAGACGCTCCACACGGCCACCGCCCTCCAGTCCCCCCGCCGCGCGGCGAGGAAGGCGCCCAGAACCGTGGTCAGAAACAACGCTTCGGTGTAGGCGATGTGCAGGTAGAAAGCGGTGGGAAACAGGAGCAAGGCCAGGGCGGCTCGGAAAGAGTTCTCGTCATCGATATCGAGGCGGGCGAGCTTGAAGAGGAGAAGGCAGGGCAGGAACGAGAGGATCGTGGCAACCACGACACCGCCGCTCATGAACGAGCCGGTCAGGCGCGCAGCCCCGCGGATCAGAAGCGAGAGCAGCGGGGGCAGAACGAGGGTGGTCGAGTCTCCCGGCGGGCTGTAGCCGTTTTCCGCGAGGTCGAAATAATGCTTCGAGTCCCATTGATTCCAAATGCCCAGGGCCGCATCGAGGTCTCGAAAGGGTCGATCCAGCCGGACCTCGGCCGCCATGGCGCCAAGAACGATGAGCAGGACCTTGAGCCCGAGGCAGATGAGCACGAGGTCCCGGATGAAGGAACGGTTCGGGGTGAGCGGTTCCATTTCGGAGGGGAGACGATAGTCGAAGGCCCTCCCGTCGAGGCGTGTTAGTTTGACAACCGTGATGAAGAACCCGCGCCGTCGGGGCGCGTCGCCCTTCGCGATGCTGCTGGGCCTCGCCGTTGGCCTCGGCGGGTGCGGCGGTTCCTCGTCACCATCGGCTCCGAGCGCGACACCGACGCCGTCCGGCGGATCCTGCGCTGCGGGACCCGTGGTGTCCGGCGCCCCCAATCTGGTCGCGACCCGCGTCGTGGGCGGCCTGACCTCCCCCCTCGACCTTCAGTCGGCCCCGGGCGACCGCACACGTCTCTTCGTCATCGAACAGGCGGGACGAATCCGGATCATCAGGAGCGGCGCCCTAGTCGCCACCCCCTTCCTCGACATTGCCGCCCGCGTTTCTTCAGGCGGCGAACGCGGCCTGCTGGGTCTGGCGTTCCATCCCCAGTTCAGCGCGAATGGACGCTTCTTCGTGAACTACACGGACCGGTCGGGCGACACGCGCATCTCGGAATTCCGCGCGGCAACGCCGAGCGCCGACACCGCCGATGCCACGAGCGAGCGGGAGCTGATCTTCGTCCGCCAGCCCTTCGCCAACCACAACGGCGGAGGCCTGACGTTTGGGATCGACGGTTTCCTCTACATCGGCCTGGGCGACGGCGGCTCCGGCGGTGATCCCCAGGGCAACGCGCAGAACCTCGGAACCAGGCTCGGAAAGATGCTTCGCATCGATGTCAATGGCGCCACGCCCTTCGCCATCCCCCCCGACAATCCGTTTGTCGGACGAAGCGGCGCGCTTCCCGAGATCTGGGCGTTCGGTTTGCGGAATCCGTGGCGCTTTTCGATCGACCGCGCGAATGGCGATCTCTACATCGGCGACGTCGGGCAGGGCGCGCTCGAGGAGATCGACGTGGGCCTCGCTTCGCGTCGGGGAGGCGAGAACTACGGCTGGAACACGATGGAAGGCACGCGCTGCTTCAGCCCCTCGACCGGCTGCAACACTTCAAATCTGACGTTGCCTGTCACCGAATACGGCCGCGCGGACGGCTTCTCGGTCACGGGAGGAGTTGTCTATCGCGGGTGCCGGATGCCCGGGTACGCGGGGCATTATTTCTACGCCGATTACGGTACCGGCATCATTCGATCGTTCCGCCTGGAAGGCGGTCGAGCGGTCGACGCGCGCGACTGGACCACAGCACTGAGCGGCTCGTCACGGCAGATCCGCAACCCGAGTTCATTCGGCGTCGATGCGGACGGCGAGATCTACATCGTCGACTACGACGGTGAGGTTTACCGGATCGATCCCACAGGCTGAGAGAATCGCCCGGACGCATGGACAATCCCTGGCAGGCGATCGGCGCACTTTCCCAGTCACACCCCTGGCACGGCGTGCCCATCGGGAAAGACGCGCCCAACGCGGTGACGGCCTACATCGAGATCGTGCCCACCGACACGGTGAAGTACGAGCTCGACAAACTCACGGGCCTCTTGCGCGTCGACCGCCCTCAGAAATACTCGAACTTCTGTCCGAGCCTGTACGGGCTCCTCCCCCAGACGCTGTGCGCGGATCAGGTGGCGGCGCTCAGCGCCGAGCGCACCGGACACAAGGGGATCGTGGGCGACGCCGATCCCCTCGACATATGCGTCCTCACCGAGCGCTCGATCTCGCACGGCAACATCCTGGTCCGCGCGATCCCGATCGGAGGCATGCGGATGCTCGACCGTGACGAGGCCGACGACAAGATCATCGCCGTGCTGGAGGGAGACGCGACCTACGGCCATATCAAAGAGATCTCCGCCGTTCCGCCGGTGGTCATCGATCGGCTGAGGCACTACTTCCCCACCCACACGCAGCCGCCCGACGCCCACGCCGCCATGCGCCCCGCCGCGCTCGGCTTTTCCTATGGTCGGCT
>CAZBTT010000012.1:20283-24519 GCA_964494295.1 uncultured Acidobacteriota bacterium | reverse complement strand
GGGCAGGGGTGGGTGGTCACGGCAACCGGCTTTTTCCCCTCGAAGCCGGGTCCGCGCGGGCCGAACTTCGGGACGAGTCGTCCGGAATCGTCGTACACCTCGATCGACTTGTCGTCCTTGCGAAGCATGACCGCCTCGCCTCGCGGCGTGGTCAGCATCTTCACGACCTCGCGTTCGGCCCGGTCCGGGAAAACCGAGGCGAAGGTGTCGCCGCGGAACCGCAGCACGCGTTTGCGCTTGAGGTCCGAGACCAGGGTGTCGCCCGAAACCATCACGGTCGCGGCGCCGATGCGGTCGATGGGCTCGAGGACGCCCGGTTTGTCCGACGGCACGGAGAAGGCCATCACCCCCGCAGCCCCGAACCTGACCGCCAGTTTTCCGGCGAACACAACCTCGCCCTGGGGCGAGACCGAGAGGGTCTGGGGATCTTCGGCCGCGAGGGAAGCGCCCAGTTTCATCACCCGATCGAAGGAAACCGCCGTTTTGGTCTTGTTCTAGGCGTTCCAGGTGGTTCCGTCGTGCGTTATCGCCATCGACCGCACGTCCTTGAGCCCATCGCCGGCCTGGACCACGAACGCGGGATCCTTCAAGAAGAGCGGGCGCTCGTTTCCGTACAGGCGGTACAGCGCCGTGGCTGCGTTGAGCGCGTGCGTGGCCGCGGCAGTCGAAGGGTAGAGCGATCGCGCCCTTTGGAACTCCTCCATCGCGTTTTGGGTGTCCCCCGCCATGGCGAGGGAGAGCGCCAGCTCGAACTGGGCATCCGCGGCGAGATCGCTCCCGGGATAGTCCAGAACCGCGCGCCGGGCCGCGTCGACCGCCGAGTCGTACCTGGCGCCACGCCTGAACACCGCCGCGGATGCGACGAGCGCGTGGGGCACGAAGCGACTCTCCGGATAAAGGCGGATGACGCGCTGGAAGTTGGCGAGGGCGTCGTCCATCGCCGCCTGGTTCGCCGCGGTCTTGAAAGCGATGAGGCCCATCTGGAGATACGCGCCCGGGGCCGAATCGCTCTGCGGGTACCGCTTCGCGATCTGGTCGTAGACCTCCCGTGCCTTCGTCAGGTTCTTTTCGACGTCTTCGGCGTAGCGACCCATCTCGAGGAGAGCGTCGTCGGCAAAGGCAGAGTTGGGAAAACCGGTGACGATGGTCTGGAGGGCGTCGAGGCCCTGTCGGGCCCTGCCGTTGGCGAGGTCGGTGCGGCCGTCCTCAAGGAGTCGGCGAGCCTGATCGTCCGCGCGGGGCAGTCCTTGGATTGCAGGCGAGGGGAGTGCAGGCGATGGCGAGGCGCTCAACACGAGCGTCGCGGCCGAAACGGAGAGCAGCAGCGGCCACTTCACGGCTTTCTTCCCTGAACGAAGGCGGTTTTTCCAGGCTGAATCAAGACCTTTTCCTCGACGCGCACACCGTCCGGCCACTCGAAGGCCACGACGTGGTTCCCGGCCGCGATGGTGCGGTCGAGAATGGGCGGGTAATCGACGAACACCCCATTCACGAAGATCTTGCAGTTGTCGGGGGTTGCGCGCACGCCGAGCTTACCGGTGGCAGGCGTCCTGACCGTCTCTGTGCCGCCGGCATCGAGGCGGACGGATTCCCGGTGTCTCAGGAAGATGGCGGGCGCCTCGAGGAGGACCTCGTGACTTCCCGCACTCACCGTGGTGGTCACACCGGCCTTGTCGGACGCCACGACCCGGCCCGAGACCGTCACCGTGACCGGATAGCCACTCTCGACGACCAGTGTCGCGGGCGGCCCCTTGGGCGCGAGCGTCGCGCTGACGGACGACGGGATCGGGACCGCCACGCTGATGTCCTTGGATTCGTAGCCGTCGAGGGACAGCGTCACCGAGTGCGGCGTGTTCTCGACGACCTCGGTGCGCAAGGGGGTCACGCCCACGGCTTTGCGATCGACGCGGACCGTGGCCCCCGCGGGTTGCGAAGTGATCTCGATCATCACCTTTGCCACCGAAGCGACGGGGACGGATGGCCTCGTCGGCGCAACCGCCGCCGCTTTCGGTTTGCTCGGGACAGGCTCCGCGCCGGGCACGAAAATCTCCGTGATCGTGGGGGATGGACGGGCGGATGCCACATCGGGAGCCTTCGGCTGATTGAAGTAGAGGAAGGCCGCGACGGCGCCCGTTACCAGGGCGGCCCCGACGGCCGCATAGACGAGGATGTTCGACTGGCTGGCCGAAGGCGCCGGACCGGGATCCCCCGGACGCCCACCCTGGACGATGGTCGCGGCGCTGCCGCTGATCGTGCGGCCCGAGGCCACGGTCGCCTCGCCCTGCGCCATGGCTCGGCCAAATGTCGCGTCCAGCTCTGGAAACGTCGCGGTCTCCGCCGTCGCCTGGGGATCGAGGGGCTTTCGCTTGAGGAGCCGGCGAAGGCGCTGCGCCTCGGCGGCCTCGGGGTTCGCGCGGGCGATCGCCTCGACGACGCCTGCGACCGACGCGTCGGCATTTCGCGCCGCAAAGATCTTTCGGGCCTGCGAAAGGGCGGCCACGTCTTCGGTCGACAACGGCGGGGTCGGGTACCGTTCGCGGACCCGCTGCAAGGCGTCGGCCATCAGCGCGGCGGAAGCGAAACGCGCGTCCGCATCCTTCTCGAGCGCCTTGTCGATGATTCCCTGGATCTCGGCGGTCAGGGGGCCGGCGGCGTCGAGCTTGAGCTTGGGATGGGGCTCATTGACGATCCGGTACAAGACGCGCGTCGGGTCGTCGGCCATGAAGGGCCGCTGGCCCGCGAAGAGTTCGTGAAGGATCACTCCGACCGCGAAGACATCGGTGCGGCCATCGAGGACGCCGCCTTTGATGTGCTCCGGGCTCATGTAGTACGGCGTTCCCACCATCATTCCCGCGCGGGTGACGGAAGTGCTTTCCACCTTGGCGATGCCGAAGTCCAGGATCTTCACCCCTCCGTCGTCGAGTACGCGGATGTTCGAGGGTTTGATGTCCCGGTGAACGATCTGGTGCGAGTGGGCGAAGTCGAGGCCGCGCAGGGTCTGGATCACGATGTCGAGGCGTTCGGTCGCCGACAGCTTTTCGCCCGAGCGAAGCAGGGTCTCGAGATCCTCCCCGCCGAGGATCTCCATAGCGATGTAAGGCAGGCCGCGATCCTCGCCCAGTTCGAAGACGGTGACGATGTTCGGATGCTGCAGTCGGGCCGCCGCCTTGGCTTCGATTTCGAACCGTCCGCGGCTCTCGTCGTCCGGCGAACCCTCGAGTCGCAGGGTCTTGATCGCGACATCCCGATCGAGGGTCTCGTCTCGACCGAGGTAGACCACACCCATCCCGCCCTTGCCCAGGCGCGCCCGGACTCGGTATCTCCCGATGTGATACCCGGCGGGGGTAGGGTTCTGGCGTGCGGCGCCGCTGTTGGAGGTCATTGGGATCGAGCGTGAGAAGGCATCGCGTGATGACCCCGAGCGCTCACTCGTCCCGCTTCACGAGCAGGACCGTGATGTTGTCCTCGCCCCCGTGGGCGTTGGCCTCGATCACCAGTTCTTCCGCCGCTTTCCGTGGATCGGGGTTGTTGCGGACGATCTTTTCAAGCTCCGAGTCGACCACCATCCCGGAGAGCCCGTCCGAGCACAGCAGGAGCACGTCGCCCACCGCCATCACGTGGGACGTGATGTCGACGTTGAGTTCGGGGGCCGCGCCGATGGCGCGGGTCACCACGTTGCGCAGAGGATGCGATCGCGCCTGTTCGTGGGTCAGGACCCCGAGAGCCACCTGTTCGAGAACCCAGGAGTGGTCCACCGTGATCTGTTTGATGCCCGCGCCATTGATGAGGTAGAGCCGGGAGTCGCCGACGTGGGCGATGTGCGCGGTGGCTTCCTCGAACAGGACGCCGACGATGGTGGTGGCCATGCCCTCGTAGTCCGCCTGGGTGAGGCTCAGGTCGAGGACCTTCTGGTTCCCGAAGCGCACCGCGGTCTTCAGGCGATTCGCGACGAGGGAGAGGTTCGGATCGACACCCCAGGGCCACGTGATGTCGGTCTCGGTGGAGAGCCCGTTGTTGAGGATCTGGTAGCCCGCCGCGCCGCAGGTGCAGTCGTACCGACCGACGGTGTTCACGCAGCTGTTGCCGCCGACGGTGTCCTCGAGACACGGATTGCCCGAGCTGCACTCGTTGTCGTCCGCGCACGACTCGGAGAAGGTGCCGTTGTTGATCACGGTCCAGCCGGTCCCGCAAGTGCAGTCGTAGCGGGGGGTGATGTCGACGCACATCACGTCGGTG
>CAZBTT010000012.1:0-20273 GCA_964494295.1 uncultured Acidobacteriota bacterium | reverse complement strand
GGACCGCGGTCTGTGGGGCATTCGGTGCGATGGGGGGGTTCGGGTCGAGGCCCCAGGGCCAGGTGATTTCGGTGTCGGTGGCGAGGAGGTTCACGAACTCGGCCATGGCCTGGACCGCGGTGCTGGACGCGATCTCGCCGGCCGCGTGGCCGCCCATGCCATCGGCCACCACGAAGAGGCCGTCCTTTTCGAAGATACCGAAGTAGTCCTCGTTGTTCTTGCGCCGCCTGCCCACGTCCGTGGCCCCGAAGAAGTTCAGCTTCAAGGTCTTGTGCCTTCGGTTCGGCAGGGGAAAGGGCTGAACATCGGGCGCATCATGGAGGTTCGGTAAGTAGACATCAAACGCGGAAGGGGAAGCAACCCAAACGCTTCCTAGCGTTTCCGCAGGCGGTCGAAGAGACCCCGCGGAGTCTCCGCGGTGGTAGGACGCGGGGCTTCAGGCCCTTCCGGGGCGAGCGGTATCTCCTTGAGCGCGCGCGCCACGTCGGGGTGATCCGGTTTGAGGGCGATGGCCCCCTCGAGGGCGCGCTTGGCCCGTAGTTTCAGCCCCTGTGAATGCAGCAGAAGCGCGTACTCGACCAGGTACGAGACATTCTTGGGCTCGATCTTCGACGCGGTTTCCATGTGATGCATGGCGTCCCGAACCCAATTGGGATTCTTGGCCATGGCCATGGCCAGCATGGCGTGAGCGCGCGCGCTGCCCTCGTCGTTGCTCACCGCCATGTTCAGGAGTTGCACCGCGGTGTGGTAGTCCTTCTTCTTGAAGGCCTCGATGCCCTGGCCCAGCGCATCGAACTCGACCCGGCCGCTCGAGGCGATGGGGGCGGCCGGTGCTTCGGGGGCTGCTGGCTTTGTTTCCTTCGGACCAAGGGGCGGGCCCTTGACCATGGGCGGCGCGGCCTTTTGCGCCGGGGGCGTCCAGCTCTCGTTGTTCGGAAGCTTCGCGCTGTAGTCGCGACGCGAGCGGTCTTTGGAGAGCGTGTCGTACGCAGCCGTCACGTTCTTGAAGGCGTCCTCGGCCTTCTTTCGCGCCGCCGGATCCTTCACGCGATCTGGATGGGTGTCCCGAGCCAGCTTCAGGTAGGCCTCACGGATCTCGGGGCCGGTCGCGGTGCGGGGAACGCCGAGGATGGCGTAATAGTCGGTCATATCCAGGACTCAACGGGGAGTGGCCGCGAGGATACCCGATTGCCCCCCGCGCACGAACCTCTCCGGAGGATCAGTCCTTGGTGCCCTTCTGAGTCTGGGCCTTCACGAAGCGTTGCGCCGCCTTTCGTATGGCCTCCGGCACGTTTCGATCGACGGTGAGGGCCTTCTGGTCTCGCGGCTGGAGCCGGGCCACGAAGCCCATGGCGATGGGCAGGGGTGTCCGCGGATTCTTCACGAGCGAGCTGATGACCGTGTACTTCTTCGTCCAGTCACGGTTCGTGCCGATGCGCCGGAGCACTTCGTCGGAGACGTTCTTCATGCCGGCGATGCCCTCGATCTCGGCCTCGGTGATCTTGGGGGAGCCGAGGACGGCCAGGGACACGAGCCGGTTCGGATCGCGGATCAGGAAACTGCGCGTCTGTGAGTCCTCCGTGAGGGCCGCCTTGATCTTCTGTCCGGTCTTCAGGCTGAAGAGGCGCTGGAGGCCGCTCATCGCCTTTTCGTCCTTCTTCTCGTCGTCGGTCAGGAGCGCTTCGACCGCTTCCTCGGGCTTGAGCTCGATGACGTTCTCGTCCGCCGTCGTGGCCGGAGCCTGGGCCTCCACCGCCGGTTCTTCGGCAACGGGAGGCGGAGGCGGCGCAGGTGCTGGCGGCGGCGTGGGCGCTTCCGGCTCCGGCTCGACGCCGATCGAAAACGTCTCGCGCAGTTCGACGAGACGCCGTCGCTGGTCGCGGGACAACATCGGGTTCGCTTCGATTCGCTCGAGCAGAGGGGGATGCCGGAGCAGCCGGGTCTGGTTGATGACCACCAGCTCGGCGAGCGCTTCAGGGAGCCGGCTCGCTTGTTGCGCGATGGCCTCGTCCGGAGTCGTGGTGTTCTGCAGGCACGCTTCGAGGATCTTCGCGTCGGTGCGGACGGCGAGCGCCCAGGCGAGGACGCTCACCGACGCGTCCCGTGCCTTCACGAGCGGCAACAGGGTGTCGGCGCTCAGTTCGGAGAAAGTCTTGGTGGCGAGTTTCGAAACCTCGGGCAGCGGGTCGCGGTGCATCACCTCGAGCAGATCGACCAGATCCTCGGGCTTGAGCGGAAGGGCGCCCTCGGCCGCCATCATTCGCACTTCGAGCGGCACCCCGCCCTTGCGGATCTGGTCTACGAGCGGATTGCTCTCGCGATCAGCCATCGTTTAAGCCGCCCTTCCCATCGCCGTCGCCCCCCGGGTTGTCTTCAAGCGGTAAGGTTTCAGCCGATGGGTTTGACGGGTGCTTCGACCGCACCCGCGGAGAGCGCGCCGATAGCCTCGGGGGAGAGCGGGATGTTCCGCTTCACTTCGCCGCGATTTCCGAGCGGACGGGGCGGGCCCGAATCGATCGCGACCAGAAGCCCCCCGGCGTTGCCCACCGCGAGAGATGCGTTCTGACGGGCCGTGATCGAGAACGACTCGCCCTTTTTGAGCACGCGATTCTCGACTCGGTCGCCGCCCACGTCGAGACCGATCCAGCAGTCCTCGGTGGCGGTGAGGGTGAGCTGGAGCGGCTGGGGAAGGACCGAGGCGGTGGGGACCACGGACGGCACGCTCGATACAAGCGTAGCCTGGGGCCCGTTCACAGCGGTTTGTTCGGGAGTGGGGCTCGTCACGGCATCGACGGGGGGAAGCGTCGGGGCGGGCGCGGCTCTTTGGGAGAAGCGCGGACTGAGAATCAGGGCAGCGACGCCAGCCAGCACGAGGGTGGCAAGACCGCCGTTGATGAGCCGGGTCGCGAGACGGCTCGAGACCCGCCGGCCTCGTTCGCCGACGGTGTCGTCGACCACGGGCGGCGCAGGCGCGTGAAAGCTGAGTTCGTTGAGGATCTTCTGTTCGTCCAGAGCGAGGAAACGCGCGTACTCCCGCACGAAACCGCGGACGAAAAGGCCTTGGGGCAGTTTGTCGAGGCGATCATCCTCGATGGCCTGGAGCATGCTCACGCCGATCTTGGTGGCCGCAGCGATCTCCTGCAGAGTCACTCCGCGGAGTTCGCGTTCGCGTCGAAGAGAGGCGCCGAAAGACGTCATGGTTGTGCCGTTTTTTCTATCGTAATTAAGCGGGAGCCGCCACTTGCTCGAATTCTAGGCCCGGACGCTCGCGTTGGAAAGACAATTTGTGAGCTTTGTCCCCCCAAAGTCAAACGTTGAGCGCTCTGCTACTCTCGTCTGGCTCGACACGCCATGGCCAAACCCACGATCCCCCCCGAAGCAGACTGGCTCATCTACGGCGCCAACGGATATACAGGAGAGTTGATCGCGGAGGCGGCGGTCCGGCGTGGCCACCGCCCGAAGCTCGCGGGGCGCAATAGCGCGGCCATACAAGCCCTTGCGGCACGACTTGAAACGACCCCAGCAGCTTGCAGTCTGGACGACCCGCGAGCGCTCCGTGCAACGGTCGCCGGGTGCCGTCTGGTTCTCCATTGCGCGGGACCATTCGCTCAAACCTCCCCGGCCATGCTCGAAGCCTGCCTCGCCGAAGGCGCGCACTATCTCGACATAACCGGAGAAATCGACGTCTTCTCCGCCTGCCACGCCCGGTCGGATGACGCATCGAAACGGGGGATCCTCGTGGTTCCCGGCGTGGGCTTCGATGTCGTGCCCACCGACGGTGTGGCCGCGATGCTCAAGGAAGCCCTGCCGGACGCGACATCTCTCGTGCTGGCCTTCGAGGCGGGCGGCGGGCTCAGTGTGGGAACCGCGAAGACCAGCGTTGCGGGACTTGGCAAGGGCGGCCGGGTTCGACGGGGAGGGGCGCTGGTCGAAGTACCGGCGGCCTTCAAGACGCGGACTTTTCTGCGCGAGGGCAAAGCCCGGACCGCGATGACCATTCCCTGGGGTGATGTGTTCACCGCCTACATCACCACCGGGATTCCCGACATCGAGGTCTACATCGCGGCCTCGCCCCGCACGATCGCCTCGGCCCGGCGTCTCAACTGGATTCGCCCGCTTCTTCGCTTTGGCGCTGTGACCCGCTTCATGCAGAGGCGGATCGCGGCTTCGCTGAAACCGCCTTCCGCCGCGACTCGCGCGAAGACGAACTGCTACATCTGGGGTGAGGCTCTTGCCGCGGACGGTCGAAGCGCCCGGGTCGAGGTCGAGACGCCGAATGGTTACGACCTCACGGTGACCGCGGCGCTCGGCGTCGTGGAACACCTTCTCGCGGCGCCCGACGGGCGCTCGGGCTACAAAACGCCGTCGCAGCTCATGGGTTCGCGCTACGTCTTGGGCCTGCCGGGCGTATTCGCGAAGGCAGGGCTGTGAATCCGAATCAGAATCCGGCCGAGAGTCGAACCGGCCGCTATCTCGAAGCGCTTCTCGACCGGCATCTCAAAGACCTCAAGTTTGGTGAAGTCACGCGCGCGCTTCGAGCCCTTTCCGCGGGTTACGTGGAGAAACGGGAGGAGGGTGGCCTCGCGCGGGCGCTCGACGGTCGTGGAAAACGCGCGGCCTTCGCGCTGTACTACGGCGGCACGCATTTTCTCGCCACCCAGGCTCTCGTTCGCGAGTTCAACCTGGGCTTTGAGGCGGGACGATCCACCATCCTGGACCTCGGGTGCGGGACCGGGGTCTGCGGCGCGGCCTGGGCGCTCGAAAGCTCCGGCTCTCCGCAGGTGATCGGCGCGGACCGGTCGTCTTTCGCGCTTCACGAGGCGAGGTGGACTTATCAGACCCTGCGCGTCAAAGGCGAGACGAGCCGCTCGATCACCGAAACCCTCGAGTCGATCAAAAGACCCGATGGCAGCGTGATCGGATGGACGCTCAACGAACTCGACGACGAGAAGCGTGACCTCATCGTCGCGAAGATCGCGCCATGGATCGCCAGGGGCTCCCGCCTGCTCGTGATCGAGCCGGTCTCGAAGCGCGTCACGCCCTGGTGGGACGGCTGGACCGCGAAGCTTCCGCCCGACCGCTGCACCGTGGCGGAGAAGAGACTCCGCCTCGATCTTCCGCCGAAGATCGCGCTACTGGCCAGAAGCGCCGGCCTCGGAACGGAAGCGACCGTGGTGCGCGCGCTGGTGGCGTGTTAATCTCCCAGTCTTCTCGTCCAGCATGCCGGAGTGGCGGAATTGGCAGACGCGCACGGTTCAGGGCCGTGTTCGCTCCGGCGAGTGTGGGTTCGACCCCCACCTCCGGCATTAGGCTGGAAGTTTGACTTTGGGGGCAGCAACGCCCCCCGCGGGGCGGTGAAACGCCCCTGCCCCAGACGCCCGGACCTTCCATGGGCCGCGTGGTTCACTTTCGAACCGCATCGACCTGGAATCCGCGCAAGAAATTAAGAGCACATGAAAAAAACTGTTCGTTCGACATCCGACGCTTTCCTTGGCCGTGTCGTCGGCCATCCCGCGGGCTTCGCCTTCGTGAACCCCATCCCCGGCGGTCCCGACGCTCCGATCAATCCGACCCTCAAGGTCGACCTGGAGATGCTGCGTGGCGCCTCGCATGGGGACACCGTGATGGCGCGGGTCACCGGAAAGGGCGATAAGGGCTTCTCGGGCGAGGTCATAAAAGTCGTCGAGCACGCGGTGAAGCGCGTCGTGGGCCGCTACGAGGTGTCGCGCGGACACGCGCATGTGGTCCCCTTCGATCGGCGTCTCTTTCAGAATGTGCAGGTTGCCTCGGCCGACGCGTCGCTCGGTCTTTCGGACAGCGACATGGTCGTTTTGAAGATCACCCGCACCGCCACCGGCACCCGCCAGGCCGCGGGCGAAGTTGTCGAGCGCCTTGGCCGGATGGACGAGCCGGGCGTCGACTTGAAAGTGATCCTCGCGCAGTACGAACTCACCGCGAATTTCCCCGCCACGGTGGTGGCGGAGACCGAAGCGGCGGCGGCAAATGTCTCGGATGAAGAGATCAAGCGCCGCATGGACTTCCGCCCCTGGACGACGATCACGATCGACCCCGAGACCGCGAAGGACCACGACGACGCGATCAGCATCGACCGTCAGCAAAACGGCAACTATCTGCTCGGTGTCCACATCGCCGATGTCGCGCATTATGTCCGCGAGGGTTCGGCCCTCGATGCCTGCGCCTACGAACGGGGCAACTCCGTCTACTTCCCGGGCTTTGTCGTGCCGATGTTGCCGCACGCTCTTTCGAGCCGGATCTGCAGCCTGGTGGAAGGTGAAAATCGGCTCACGCAGACGGCCGTGCTCGAGATCGACGGACGCGGCCAGGTGGTGAAGGCTGACTTCTACGACGGCGTGATCCGTTCCGTCGGCAAACTCGCCTACAAGGACGCACAGGCGATTCTCGATGGCGATGCCGCCACACGCGAGAAGTTCGCCCACGCCGTGAAGACGGTCGAAACGTCGCGCGACCTCGCGATCATCCTCAACCAGGCCCGCAAGGATCGCGGCTCGCTGGACTTCGATCTCCCCGAACCCGAACTTCAGCTCGATCCCCTCGGCGTCGTCGAGAACATCACCTCGAACCCGCGCCTTTTCGCCATGCGAATGATCGAAGAGTTCATGCTGGTCGCGAACGAAGCGGTGGCGAAGGCGCTGTCGACCCGCGGCGTCGCCACGCTTTATCGGATCCACGAATCGCCCGATCCCGATCGTCTCGAGGAATACCTCGAACTCGTCCGCACCTTCGGCCTCAAGGTCACGGCTGATCTCGAACATCCGCAGGGGAAGGACTTCCAGCGCATCCTCCGCCAGGTCGAAGGACGTCCCGAAGAGCGCCTCCTCACCTATTTGATGCTCCGCACGCAGCGCCTCGCGCGCTACTGCCCGGAGAACCTCGGCCACTTCGGGCTCGCGAGCGAGAACTATCTCCACTTCACGAGCCCGATTCGGCGCTATCCCGATCTTGTCGCGCATCGCGCCCTCCGCGCTTTGCGCCACGGCAAGGACCCGGCGCAGGTGAGCTGGCCTCTCGAAGAGATGGCGGCGCATCTCGGCGAGACCGAACGGAAGGCTTCAGACGCCGAACGCGACCTCACCGAGTGGAAGAAGGCGCGATTCATGTCGTCGCGCGTGGGCGAGACCTTCCAGGGCGTCATTTCGAGCGTCACCCCGTTCGGGCTCTTCGTGCAGCTCGCGGACATCTTTGTCGAGGGTCTTGTCCACATCACCACGATGGCGGACGACTACTACATGTTCCGCGACACCGATCACGCGCTTCGCGGCGAGCGGACCAAACGGACATTCAAGCTCGGCGACCGCGTCGAGGTCCAGCTCATCAAGGTGGACATGGACCGGCGTCAGGTCAACCTGGCGCTCACCGACATCCTGAAGCGGATGGCCAAGCCCGAAGTCGCGCAGAAGGTGCACACGGCGAGGCGTACGCCCCGCACCGCGCCTGTGCTGAGCTCGTCGAGGAGGACGGTCGAAGCACCTTCGGCCGATCAGCCGCCGGTTCGGAAGACCACGCGCACCCGTTCGAAACGCTAGGAGTTAAAGGGTCGCCAGTCGTTCGCGAATGTCCGCTCGTTCCGCTCGGCCCTCGAAACGCAGACCGGTGACGAGCCGCGCTGATGTTTCGGCCGCGGTGGGTGCGTCGAAGCGCACATCCTCGACCGCGAGATCGTAGGCCACCGTTCCTTCCGCGATCCTTCGCGGTCCCTGGGTCGTGTGCGTCTTGATCACGCACGCGAGATCGGCGTCATAGATGGCGAGCGTCGCGGAAGAACGCAGGCGCAGGTTTTCCGCGGATTGCGACCTCTCACCCACGGCGACGCGAAGGGCCGTGGGGGTTGTCACAACCACCTCGTCGCGCGCGAGCATCATGATGTGGGGGCGGAGGAAGCCGTCGATCGTGATGAGCAGAAGCGCGTTGGAGCCGCCTTCGGAGCGGATCCACGCGACGATTCGATCGGGCAGCGAGGTGAGGGGTGCTGGAGGCATCTTCGGGAATCCATTCTCTCCGGTCGCTTCGTAGAATGCTCGATACCCCATGTTCAGAAATCGCACGAAGTCTCTCTCCCTCCTGGCCGCCGCAGCCCTGTTCCTCACCCTCGGTCTCCTTCCCGCGGGCGTGCGCGCCCAGGAGACTCAGGCCCCGCCCCCGGCCCCGGGGAAGCCGGGCGCTTCCGACCCTCTGGAACTCCTGCCCACGATCGGGAAGATTGGCGCCGAGGTTGGTCTGCATGGCGGCTGGTCGAAGAACCCCTATGCGCTCGGTTCCGGGGCTCAGGGCGCCGGATTCATCAACCTGCCTCTCAAGAAGGTCGGCAATGGCGTCTTGTCGTATCAAATCGCCCTTCGCTTCGCGCGCAGCACGAGCGACCCCATTACCGTCACGAATCCGGTCGCGTTCGTGGCGAATCTCGCGGCCACCGGACGCGGTGATGTCGGTCCGTTCCCGTATCGGCGGCTCGTGCGGTCGACCGGTTCGATCTTCATCGTCGAGCCTTTCGGCTTCAAGTACGCGCTTCATTCGCTTGGCCGATTCCGGCCCTACGCGGTCGCCGGGGTCGGTGTCGGCGTGGTCATCACGAAGGAAGTTCCGGAGGCCAACGAGAGTCTGATCTTCTCGGGCACATCCCCGTTCGACGCCGACCTCATCGCGGGCCTCATCGCGCAGGCGAAGGAACTCGAGGAACTCGGTCGTCCGACCGGGCAGGGCAACATCGAAGTGGCGGGTCACATCGGCGCGGGCTTCGAGTATCGACTGAGCCCGGGCCTTTCGTTCCAGGCCGACTACCGCTTCACGAAGCTCTCGGGACGGAACTCGTCGATGCACATGGCGAACGGCGGTTTCGGAATCCACTTCTGATGGCGCGGGATCTCACCGAAGCCGGGTCCCGCCGCGATCTCCTCTCGCGTGCGGCAGCGCTGCTGGCGGGCGTGGGACTCGCGACGGCCACGTCCCCTGCCGCGTCGGCAAAGGACTTCACGTCGCGTCGTGAAGCCCTTGACGACATCGATCGCCTTGCCGCGGCCTGCGGGATGCGTCTCGGCGCGCTTCGAGGCGCTCGCCCCGGCGCGGGTGTTCTCGTTGCTCGTTTCCTGAAAGCACTCGATCGCCACCGCGCGACTCGCGAAGATGTCCGGCGTTCATTCGGGCTGCCGTCCGGCGTCGATCCCGCCTCGCAGTTGGGCGAAGCGGATGCCGACCTCTCGGGTCTGCGGCAGGCGCTGGATGATCTGATGATCGCGTACGCCGAGAGTCTGCCGATCTACGGGGAATCGAAGGTGGTCTCGAGTCTCGCCATCGACATGGTCGAGGTGTCGCGCCTGCGCACGGTCATCGACCTCTGGGCAGTGGCGGAGGGCGCATGAGCGTCCTCACTCCACGCCGTCAATTCATCCGCAGCGCGGTCATGAACGCCGGCGTCTCGGTCGCGGTTGTGAATTTCCTTGAAGGTCGCGTCGCCGCGCTGCCGAAGAGCGAGGACACCGACATCGCGATCCTGAACGCGGCTCTCGCCCTCGAGCACGAAGCGATCGGGGTATACGGCGACGCGCTCGCAAGGAACCTGGTTCCCGCGGGTCTTCGCGAGTACGCGGTCGAGTTCGTAGGAGCTCATGAGGGCCATCGCGACACCCAGGTGGAGATCCTTCGCGAACGCGGCGTTGCTGCGGTCGGCCCGCACAAGGTCGATCCGATTCGAGAGACCACGGCCGGCGACGGCGTGATCCGCCGTCTCCTCTCGGTTGAAGCTGCCGCGGAATCCGCGTACCTCCGCCTCATCGGCCAGATCCGCACGAACGATTACCTGCTCTCCGCGGGTTTCATCGTCGTCGACGAAGCCAGGCACCAGACCATCTGGCGCCGGGCCCTCGGTTTGTCCATCTACTGATCAACGTCATCGCGAGTCGTTCCACGGACCGAGGTCCGTGACTGTAGAGAGAGACCAAGGTCCCTGAGTCCGACGAAAAGAGGCCTGTCGAAGGGACCGCCCGAATTTGCGTGAAATGGGGCGCGATCCCCGGCAGACTTGGTAGTGGTAGCCCGCGGAGCCGAACGCTGATGTGGGCTCGCCCCGTCGGGGACGGCGGGTGCGTCGCACTTGGATCCGCAACGGTGGAATCGTGTGCTCCTTACCCGCCTCGCGAACCGCGAACTCGCAGACGGACAGTTGTGACTCGCTCTCGACGCCCCGTCGGGTGCGACCCACATCAGCGACCGGCCCCGCTCCATCCTCAGGTCAAACCCCAACTTCAGAAAGGGGCCGCTTCCGCCGACTTGCGGTGTCATAGCATCGCGCGATGACCAAGTTGATCTGACGCCTGCCCGGCATCGTGTTGGTTGCGGTTGCCTTCATGCGCGTCCTCGGTCCCCTGCCTCATGGGATCCACTTGTCGAGAATAAAGGCTCGGGCGACCGCCTACCGTTCGGACGGCCCCGCCTTCTGAGAGCCACGTGCCTTCACGAGAAAGACTTTCGATGCTTTCAGATACACGACCCCGTCCCTGACTTCCGGTTTCCCGTCTACTTCAAGCCAGTTTTTCGCATCGCCTTTGTGGGTGGGGTCAAGTTTCCAGCCGTCGCCCTTGGGGGGCTTACCCACGACCCAAACAGCTGTATCGCCATCCTTTAAGACCCAATCCGCGTCGCTACGCATACTCATGGGAGGCAGGTCATTGAAGAGGTTCCGGCCCCGGAACTGCCCGTGGATACGAATGGTCTTGCCAGCGTAGGCCGATGGATCCTCGCGGATCCGACCACCCACGCCAACCGCATCCCAAGGTCGAACACTTTCCAGGCTCGTTCGGTCGCGAATAGCAAACACCGTGATCGAGACGTTCGGAACATCGGGCGCAATGGTCAGGCCCCAAGGCACCGGAGGAAGAGCGGGATCGGAGGTCCCTCCCCAGACCCGAACGACCCCTCGCACCTCGGTTCGTCGGCCCATGGCCGTCTCGAAATCCGCAGCGTTGAAGTCCTTTCCCGGAATGATCAGAACGATGGCTCCACCGTATCGCAGAGTCCAGTATCGACCCGCCAGGAACTGGCCCACCTCGCCCTCGGTGATCACATGCTTGCGATGGTACGTGTCACCCAGGGCAATTACGTCGAGGTCGACGAACCTCGGCACACCGTAGGTGGCATCGCTGTCGCGCGTCGCGGTTCCGCGAGCGGGCGAACCCGGCGTCACAATCGTGACCTGGGCAAGGGCGCTCGTAGCGACGAAGCAGAGCACGACTCGGAGGGCCCTCGAGCACATGAAAGCATCCTACTCCTCCGCGTTCCCGTCATCGTTGATCGCGCCTTGCTGCGCATCGGCAGTACAACGGCGCGGGAGGCGTGGTGCTGATTTGCGCCAGCGTGAGCGCCATGTTCACGAGCACGATCCGATTGCCGGTGGAACTGAAGGCCCGCGTGGCGAGCGCGCGAGCGCAACGAGCGCGGTCTTCCAGTCCATTTGGCGCGCCGGGGGCCGTGGTGGGCGGCCAGTCGGGGCACTGACGGGCCTGGCTTCGCGCTACCCGGCGCCGCGAGCCCACCGCAGTGCCGGCCGCGCGGGCCACCACTACCAAGCCTGAACGCTCGCGATAACGACGGTTTTCGGGGCGGGCCCGTAGAATCAACGCCTCCCCCCATGCCGATCTACGAGTTCTACTGTTCCTCCTGCCACACCGTCTTCAACTTCCTGTCCAAGCGGATCAACACCGACGCGACACCCGCGTGCCCGAAGTGCGGGAAGACGACGTCGCGAAAGCCGTCCACCTTCGCAATGTCGCGGAATCGTCCTGAGCCCAAGGCGGGTGAAGGGGCGCCCGGCGGCGAAGGCGGGGACATGGATCCTTTCGCGAACATGGACGAGACGCAGCTCGAGTCCGCGATGGAGTCGCTTGCATCGGAGGCCGACGGCATCGATGAGAACGATCCCCGCCAGGCCGCGAACGTGATGCGGAAGCTCTTCGACGCCACCGGCATGCCGCTCGGCGGCGGGATGCAGGAGGCGCTCAAGCGCATGGAGTCGGGCGAGGACCCCGAGAAGATCGAGGAGGATATGGGTGACCTTCTCGAGAAGGATCCCTTCGGAGGCGAGGCGGCGAAGAAGTCGAGCGAACGCCGCATTCCGAGGCGTCCCGCCGCGCACGATCCCCAGTTGTACGAGATGTGACGATGAACAAGGTGGCGCGCGGCTTCACGGCTGGCGCGGTTGTTGCCCTCGTGGCGTCGATGTTCTGGTCGAACCTCGCACCCGCCCAGGCCTCCGCGACCGCGGTGCTCTCGGGCCGCGTCTCGCTGCTGCTCCCGCCAAAGGTGAAGATCGACCCCGGCGGCTCCGTGGTCTGGATCCCCGGCCTCACCGTCGTGTCCCCCACAAGTGGCGCCGCTCCTTCGGTCACCTCGAAGGACAAACGGTTCGACCCACGGATCCTCGCGGTGTCGAGCGGTACGAAGGTCGTCTTCCCGAACGTCGACTCGATCTACCACAACGCGTTCAGCCTCAGCCCCGGCAACCAGTTCGACATGGGCCTTTATCGCAAGGGAGCTTCGCGCGACTTCGTGATGAAGAATCCCGGGATCGTCCGCGTCTACTGCAACATCCATCCCGACATGGCCGCGTCGGTGGTCGTGGTCGACGGCAATGCGTTCTCGGTTGTGCAGGCGGATGGGTCGTATCGCATCGCGGGCATCCCGCCTGGACAACATGAGGTTCACATCTGGAGCGACGTCGCGGGCGAGCAGGTCGTGACCCTGACCCTGGCCGCCGGCGAGACCCTCGACTGGAGCCCGGCCCTCGATGCCACCAGGTATCGGCGAGTGGCCCACACCAACAAACACGGCAAGGCGTACCCTAAGGCGAAGAACGATGCCGACCGGTACTGACTCCGAACCGAAAGCCCGGCCCGCGCGAGCCGATACTCCGGTTCCCGCGGGCTCGCCCGGATCGGTTCCTGTCCTGCGCGCGATCGCGGACGATGTGCCTCGCGGCCTCGCCCTGCGCACCCGGCTGTTCATGGGCTCGGTCCTGCTCCTGATCTTCACGATCGGCGCGGCCATCGCGTTTCTCACTTACCAGTCGCAAAACGTCGCCGACCGGAAGATCCGCGCCGACCTCCATGCCGTGCCCGCGATCTTCGAGGGATACCGGTCGACCCAGGCCAGCGCTCGCGAACGCGCGGTACGGTCCCTCGCGGAAGAAGCCGGCACCAAGGCCCTCATGGCCGAGGTGCGCGAACATCCCGAGACCTTCCACGATTCGGCCCAGGGGTTCGCCAAGGTGCTCGGGGCGCGCACGGTCTACCTCTTCGATTCCGCCGGCGCGCTGCTCGCGCGGAGCGACCGCGAGGCAGGGGAAGAGACCGGCCGCGACTTCACCGGCATCACCTGGGTCGACATTCCGCGCGAGACGAAGACCGAGAGTTCGGCATTCATCCTCGAGGTGTCGCGCGACAAGGCCCTCTCCCTCGTCTCCTCTGCTCCCGTGACCCAGGGCGAAGGCGCTGAGCTTCGGCTGAACGGCGTCATCGCCGCGGCCTTCGAGATCTCGAATGATCGCGCTCGAGATCTGGCCCTTCTTACCTCGGGCGACGTGGCCGTTGTGGGGAACGTCGCTCCCCGAAACGAGCCGGCGCAACCCGAGGTTCTGGCCGCCACACCCAAGTTCTCGAGTGCTATGCCCGTGGCCCTTCGCGGGGCCGCCCAGTTCGTTTTCGAGAAGGAGACACAGACCGAGCCGGTCGAGTTCGAGATCGCGGGCGAGGCCTTCATCGCCACCGCTCTGCCGATCCGCTCGGGACGCCACGAAGTGATCGGCGCGCTCGTAGTGGGGCGCTCGAAGGATCTCGAGATGGCGCCGTTCCTGGAGATCCGCCGCAGCCTCCTGATCGTTGGTTTCATCGCCATGCTCCTCTCTCTGCCCCTGTCGTTCGCGATGGCGCAGGGGCTTGCCGGGCCCATCCAGAAACTCGCGGAGGGCGCTCGCAAGATCGCAGGCGGCGATCTCGACGTGTCCTTGCCGCGCGCGGATGGAGAGGTCGGCGCCCTGGCTCGAGCGTTCGAGGGAATGGTGGGGGAACTCAAGGAGAAGGCCCAACTCGAAGCCCTCGTCGCCAACATGCAGCGCCGGCCCGGCGACATCACCTTCCGCGGCGCTTCTCCGAACAGCCGCGACTCGGGCGAAAGCGGTCAGGTCGGCCGGGTCTTCGCGGGGCGCTATGAACTGCTGTCCGAACTTGGCAAGGGCGGAATGGGCGTGGTGTTCCGCGCGCGTGATCGGGAACTCGATGAGGAGGTCGCCCTCAAGGTTCTAAAAGGCGTGGGGGAGGGCGAAGGGTCGTCGGCCCAGGTCGATCGTCTCCGCCAGGAGATCAAGCTCGCGCGTGTCATCACCCATCCGAATGTGGTGCGCGCCTTCGATTTCGGCGAGAGCGCGGGCTCGCGTTTTCTCACCATGGAATACGTTCCGGGCACCACGCTCCGGGAAGTGATCGACGCGCGCGGCGGGTTGCAGCTGACGCCCGCGCTGCAGATCGCGAAGCAGGTGTGCCGCGGCCTCGCCGCCGTGCACAAGGCGGGCATCATCCACGGCGATCTCAAACCCCAGAACGTGATGGTGATGGGGAGCGGCGTCGCCAAGCTGATGGACTTCGGCGTGGCGCGCACCCGCTCGAACCAGGACCACGGCGGCGTCTCTGTCGTTGGCACGCCGCTCTACATGAGCCCCGAACAGGCCAAGGGGGCCGACCTCGACGAACGCAGCGACATCTACTCGGCGGGCGTCATGATGTACGAAATGTTCACCGGCCAGTGTCCTTTCCGGGCCCGCGACGTGACCGAGATCCTCCAGATGCACCTTAACGACGAGCCGGCCGACCCGCGCACCCTGCGGCCCGAGATCCCAGCTGGCCTCGCCGAGATCATCCTGGCCTGCCTGGCCAAGCATCGCGCCCAACGTCCGGCAAGCGCGGTTGACCTCGACCGTTGGCTCATGAGGGTGCGTGTCTAGAATGGGTGTATGCGCGCGGCTTCGATCGCCCTTCTTCTTTTCCTGAGCGCTCCGGCCGCGGCCCAGGAAGCGGAGGAGCCGCCGCCCGTCGCGGCGGAGCCGGAGGGGTTCAAGTTCGGCGGGGAGATCAAGGCGGGATTCCGCTGGTCCCAGGAGCAGCAGTCGTCGATCTTCGGCGCGAACAACCAGATCGCCGGCTTCATGAGGACGCCGGACTTGGGGAGTTCGTTCGAGATTCAGCACCTCGCGATCACCGGCGAAGGCTTCGTGACCTCGGGTGTCTTCGCGAAGTTCGAGGTACGTTTCCTCGATCTCTACAATCGCAATCCCACGTCCACCGACGACATGGTGTTCGTGCGGCAGGCCTTTGTGCGCTTTGGCGACAAACCCGAGCTGCTTTCCGGCAGCACGGGCTCGAAGGCCTACGCGCTCTTCGGGATGGCCCCGCGTTTCAGCAAGCAGGTCACGCGTCGGCTCGAAACCTACGGCCTGTGGGGCACCGCGGTGGGCCGGTTCGAACAACCTCAGCTCGAAATCGGCGCGCCCATCGGCGCCCATTTCTACGCGCGCGCCATGATCGGGTCGGGCAATCCGCTCTTCATGCGCGACACCAACGTCCTCGCGGGCGACAACCTCTCCGAGGCCGCGGTCAATCCGAAGGCGACCTACGGTTTCGGCTTCCCGATCTTCTACGACGCGAAGGTCACGGAGATCAACGTCGGCGCCAATCCGGAAAAGGGCTTCGGGCTCGGCGCTCACTTTGGGGGCGGAGATAAGCCGGGCGTGGACATCCTCGCCTGGTACTTTGGTCGCAAACTCGCCAACACGGCGCGCCTGCGCGGCACGGACTACCCCGGTGAGCTTTCGGTGTTCCGCGGAGCGGGCTCCGCGATTCCGACGAGCGGCAATAAGCGCCACGAGTGGGGGATCAACGTTCAGGGGAAGGTGAGCGGTCTTCGACTCTTCGCGCAATGGGTGGATCAGGACCTGGCGGGCGCGAGCCGATACGGTATCGAAGCCGAGGCCGCGTGGATCTTCCAGCTACCGGGTCTGTTTCTCGTCGGCGAATCGCCCTTTGGGAACTGGATCCAGCCGAGCTTCCGGTATTCGTGGATCGAGAATCGCTTCGGTGCGCCCCGCTCGTATCCGCGCCTGGCCGTCCAGTGGCCGTGGAAGAAGTACGACTTCGGCGTGCGCATGGGTCTCGTCCGCAACGTTGACCTCACCGCCGAGTACACGATCCACGAAGTCTTCCGCACCGTCGATCTCCCGAACCTCCCGATGAAGGAATTCGTGGTGACCCTGCGGACGGGCTGGTAGGGGCCCGCTGTGCGTGCCCGCGCTAATGCGCCGGCAGGAACGCGCGAGCGTGGTCTGGGTCCAGAGGCCGGGAGAACAGGTACCCCTGGCCATAACGGCATCCCAGACTCTTCAGCATGTCCCGCTGATCCACCGTCTCGACACCCTCGGCGACCACATCCATGCCGAGACTGGTGGCCAGCGAGATGATGGCGCCCACGATGTCGCGTTCGCGGCCGCCCTTGTTGAGCGCGATCACGAACGAGCGGTCGATCTTGAGGGTGTCCGCGGGGAAGCGCAGCAAGTAGCTGAGCGAGGAATAGCCGGTCCCGAAGTCATCGATGCACAGGTGCGTACCGAGCGCCTTGAGCCGCTTCAGCAGGTCGACCGCCATCTCGGGGTTCTCCATGATCACGCTCTCGGTGATTTCCAGCTTCAGCCTTGAAGCAGCGAGTCCGGTTTCGGACAACACCCGCTGGACTTCTTCGATGAGGTCGCCCTGCGAGAACTGCCGGCCGGAGAGATTCACGTTCACCGTGAGATGTTCGGGCAGGGCGGGAGCGGAGGTGAGCCAGCGGCAGGCTTCGCGGAGCGTCCATCCGCCGATCCGGAAGATCAGGCCGGTTTCCTCGGCGAGGTGGATGAACTCGTACGGTCCCACGATCCCGCGCTCCGGATGGTTCCAGCGAACGAGAGCTTCGAAGCCCGCCGTCGTCTCGTCGGCAAGGGTCACGATGGGCTGATAGTGGAGGACGAACTCGTTGCGCTCGGTGGCGCGCCGCAGCGAGTGTTCCAGCTTGAGCAGGCCCACCGCGCGCTTGTGCATGGATTCGTCGAAGATCTGGAAGCGCGCCTTGCCCGTGGTCTTCGCCTGGTACATCGCGGTGTCGGCGTCGCGGAGCATGTCCTCGGCGCTTCCGTACTGCGCGCCGCTGAAAGCGATGCCGATCGACACCGTGGCGAAGATGTCCTGGCCGCTCACCCGAAGGGGCGTTTCGAGGGCGCGGAAGATGCGTTCCACCACGCGTCGGGCGTCGTCCTTGTCGTCGAGATCGTCGAGGAGGATGGCGAACTCGTCGCCGCCGAGCCGCGCCACCGTGTGCTCCGCGCGCAGGGTGGTCTGGAGCACCTTGGCGATCTGGACCAGGAACTGGTCGCCCGCCATGTGCCCGAGGGAATCGTTCACGACTTTGAAACGATCGAGGTCAAGGAAGAGGGCGGCGAAGACATGGGTGGGCCGGCGCTTGAGCCGCGCCATCGCGGTGCGCAGGCGATCCATGAAGAGGGCGCGGTTCGGAAGCCCGGTGAGGGAATCATGGAGCGCGTCGTGGAGCAGTCGCTTCTCGGCCCGGCGCCGTTCGGTGACGTCGGCCCCGATCGAGGCCATGCCGCACACGCCGCCCGCGGGGTCGTGCAGGACGGTTGAGTTCCACGAGACCACCCGCGCCTCGCCACGCGATGTGAGGATCTCGTACTCCTCGTGGGGTGCCGTGGCGGCGGCGATGTGTTCGGCGAACGCGGTCTTCATCGTCTCGCGTTTCTCGAGAGGAGCGGCGAGTTCGAACCAGTTTCGTCCGACTACGTCCTCCTCGTGTTGACCGAGCAGTTCGAGCGCGTATTCGTTCGCGAAAGTGACCTCACCCCGGGCGTCGAGCAGCACCGAGACAAGCTGGACGTTTTCGATCAGGTCGCGGAGTCGCCGTTCGGACTCGCGCATGGCGCTTTCGGCGAGCTTGCGATCGGTGATGTCGAAACCCATCGCAAGGATGGCGGAGCGACCCTCGTGGTCGATCGGGCTGAGGGTGAGGTCGAGCCACGTTTCGGCCCCGGCCGGTCCGTCGAGCTTCAGCTCGAAGCGCGGCGTGGACAGCGTCGCCGGCCCGGTGGTTCCGGTCATTCTCTGCCGCAGCGCTCCCCGAGAATCCGCGTGCGCGAGATCGGAGAAACGTGTGCCCACGAGGTCGCCGCGTCTTCCTCCGCCGTGGTTCCGCGCCGCGCGATTCGCATAGCGGATCACGTCGTTCTCGACGATGAAGACAAGGGCGGTCTTCGCCTCGGTGAGGGCGAGGAAGCGCGCATCCGCGGCTGCCGCCGATGACGAAGGCGAAGCACCAAGGCTCCGAAGGTAGTCAAGAACGCTCAAGGGAGTTGCCCCCCGAAGGCGTGAATCCTCCGGTACTGCTCGACCCGACCCAGCTCCGCGAAGGGGACGCCGTCGCGTTCGAGCCAGGCGTGGGCTTCCTTGAGCGCCATGTCCTCGGTGACCACGCCGAATACGATCCGGGTGTCGATTCCAATCAGACGGAGGTACCGGTGCAGGACGGCGGCGCGACGCCAGCAGCGAGGCCGGATGAAGGGGATGCCGGCGCCGAGAAGTGTGTCGAGGGCATTGACCACGGAGGCCGCGTTCTCGCCCGTGCCACGCCGGCCGGTGCGTGGTGCGATCAGAGCGAAGGCGCGATCGAGGGGCAGAAGCCGAGCCGCGGTCACGACCACGATGTACGTCGCGGCCATCCGCGCCATCAGCCACGCCCGGCCGGGGCTGCGCGCCAGAGCGCCCGCCGTCCGCAAACCCAGCCGGATCAGGCGACCAACGCCTACCGGCGTGCCGGCGCCGGTTTCATCCACGCCTCGACCTCTTCGATCGTCCGCGGCACGGTGGCGGAGAGACGCTTCAGTCCGGTATCGGTGAGAAGGAACGAGTCCTCGATGCGCACGCCGATGTTCTTGTATTTCTCGACCGCCGCCTTCACCTTCTCCCTGAACTCGCGATTCTCCGGAGTGTCCGCGAGGTCTACCAGCGCCTGCGCCCGGATGTAGAGACCCGGCTCGACCACGAAGGTCATGCCCGCGGCGAGCGGCCGGTCGTAGTCGCCCACATCGTGAACGTCCATCCCGATCCAGTGGCAGATCCCGTTGGTGTACCACGTCCGGAACTGCTCGCCTTTCGCGTCGGTGATGAGACCGAGCTTTAGGAGGCCCGCTTTGATGACTTCCTCGGACGCCTTCTCGATGTCGGCGGTCTTGTTGCCGACCTTCGCCGCGGCCATGCCCGCCTCCTGCGCGGCGAGAACGAGTTGATAGATCTCTTTCTGGATGGGCGAGAACGTGCCGCTCACCGGCGTCGTGCGCGTGATGTCACCGGTGAGACCCTGGAAGCTGCCGGCGGCGTCGACGAGCAGCAGATCGCCCGGCTCCATCTTCCGGCTCGACTCGCCGTAGTGAAGGATGGTCGCGTTGGGGCCGCTGCCCACGATTGACGGGTAACCCCAGCTCATCGCTCCGTTCGCGAGATACACCTGCTCGATCGCGGCTTCCACCTCGTACTCGAACTTCCCAGGGGCCGTCGCCTTCATCCCCGCTTTGTGGGCGTCGCTCGAGATCAAAACGCTCTTCTCGAGAACCTTCTGCTCGTAGGGCGTCTTGACCTGGCGCAGCGCGTGGATGGCGGGCTGAACGTCGGTGATGGCCACGCCGAAATAACGCTCACGCGCCTTGTTCGCCCACGCGTAGACCTCGGTGAGCGGCTGAGAGATCGCGGGCCGGGGTCCGAGAAGCAGGGCGAGGCTGGCGCGGCCCGCTTTCACCTCTGCATGGAAGGTGTTCCACTCGGTAGTGGTCTCACCGCGCCGCAGGCCGAAGTTCCGGCCGCTCAGCATCGAGGCAATGAAGGACTCGAACTGCGAGACGAAGTAGACGGTTTCGATGCCGGTAGCCGCCGTGACCTCGGCTTTGGTGAAGATGTGACCGTTCCAGTGTTCGCGCCGGGCGTTGGGTTCGCGTACGAAGATGACCTCCTTCTTCGTCGCCGCCCCCGGCATCAGGACGAGGATGGTGCCCTCCTGGGCGAGACCGGTGAGATAGAGGAGGTCCGAATCCTGCCGGTACTCGTAATTCACGTCGGTCGAGTACACCTTCTCGGGCGCGCTCCACGCGAGCATGACCGTGAAGG
>CAZBTT010000011.1:0-25762 GCA_964494295.1 uncultured Acidobacteriota bacterium | reverse complement strand
AAGGATGAGCACGCCCGAGCTCTCGGTCGTCATCCCCCTCTACAACGAGGTCGAGAATCGCGACGACCTCTGCCGCGAACTCAAGAACGCGCTCGATCCGATCGGGCGGAGCTACGAGGTCATCCTCGTCGATGACGGCTCGAAGGACGGGACGGGGAAGCGCGCGCTCGAGCTTGCGAAGTCCGAACCTGCACTTCGAGTGCTTCGCCTGCGCCGGAACTTTGGTCAGACCGCGGCCTTCTCCGCCGGCTTCGATCACGCGCGCGGCCGAATCGTCGTGACCTCGGACGGAGATCTCCAGAACGATCCCGCGGATATTGGCGCCATGGTCAAAAAGCTCGACGAGGGTGAGGGCTACGACATCGTCTGTGGCTGGAGGAAGAACCGTCACGATCCCCTCTCGAAGAAGATCCCTTCGTTCTTCGCGAACCGTCTCATATCATGGGCGACCGGGGTGGAAATCCACGACTACGGCTGCTCGCTCAAGGCGATCCGCGCCGATGTCGTGAAGGGGATCCGCCTCTACGGCGAGATGCACCGGTTCATTCCCGCCGTCGCCGCCTCGATGGGTGTTCGCGTCGCCGAGGTGGTTGTGAACCATCGGCCACGCACCCGCGGCGTGAGCAAGTACGGCATCGGCCGGACCACCCGCGTGCTCCTCGATCTCTTCACGGTCAAGTTCTTCATGACCTACGGCACCCGGCCCGCTCATCTCTTCGGTTTGTTCGGTCTTCTTTTCGGCGTCGTCGGTGTCGGCATCCTGAGCTATCTCGCCTTCATCCGCCTCTTCGCCGACCAGGCGATCGGCTCGAGGCCGCTTCTCTTCTTCGGCGGCCTTTCCTTCCTCACCGGAATCCTGCTCGTGAACTTCGGCCTGATGGCGGAACTCCTGATGCGGACGTATCACGAGAGCCAGAACAAGCCGATCTACGTCCTCAAGACCGACGATCGATAGTGCCTCAGCCCCGCGTTCTCCTGATGGCGGAGACGTACCATCCGGTTCTGGGTGGCGGAGAGAAACACACGCGCACTCTGGCGCTTGGCCTCGCACGGCTGGGGTTCACCGTGAACGTGATCACACGGAAATCGAGCGCCGAACTGCAAGCTCGCGAGGACGACGGCGGAGTGACCATCTACCGGGTCGGCTCTCCAGGAAAAGGGCGAGGGAAGAAGTTTGGGATGGTTCCACCGGCGTACCGTCTGGCGAGGGCGCTCGCCGCCGATTCGGACGTCTTGATGAACGGCGGGACGCGTGTTCTCGCCCTGCCCGCGCGCGCAGCCATCGCGGGCACCCGGTGTGCGCTGGTCCTGCGCCCCGAACTCAACGGTGAACTCGACGGGTCGCTCGCCTTGTGGGGGCGAGAGAGCCGCGACCTCGACCGGGGAATCGTGCACCTGCTCGCCCGGTTCCGAAACCTTTTGCTTCGCCGGACGAACGCCGTGGTGGCGATCTCCGAGGCCATCGCGCGAGAGGCGGTCGAGGCCGGTTTCCTGCGCGAGAAGGTCCACACCATTCCGCACGGCATCGACATGTCCGAATACGCGCCGGTGTCTCCGGAGCGGAAGGGCGCCCTTCGCACCACGCTCGGCCTGCCCGCGGACAGACTTCTCGTCACCTACACCGGCCGGTTGATCGAGGGCAAAGGCCTCGAGACGCTCTTTGCGGCCATCAAGTCCCTCGCCGACATATCCAGGCTGCACCTCGTGTTGGTCGGTTCGGGACAAGGACAGGTGATCTCGATCGAGGAGAAACTCCGTGAACTCGCACTCGCCCCCGCCCTCGCCGGCCGCGTCACGTTCACCGGCCGGGTCGACAACGTCGCGGCGTACCTCCAGGCCTCGGACATCTTTATTTTCCCGACCCTCGACGAAGCCCTCGGCATGTCCGCGGTCGAGGCCCAGGCCTGTGGTCTTCCTGCAGTCGCGTCACGTACCGGCGGCGTGCCCGACATCGTCGAGGACGGCGTCACCGGCATCCTGGTGCCGCCTGGCGAAGTCGAGGCGCTCGCCACGGGGCTCCGGCGGCTGATCGATGATCCAGCCCTTCGGTCGCGCTACGCGGACGCGGCGCGGCGGCGGACCGAGGCGAAGTTCGCGATTCAAACCACGGTTTCGCGCTACGCGGATCTGTTTCGTTCGCTGACCCCGAAGGCAGGCGGCCGATGAAAGTAGCGCTCACCGGAGCGTCGGGCTACACCGGCGGCCATGTTCTCAAGCACCTCCTCGCTCGCGGGGACAGTGTGAAGGCCCTGGTGCGCAAAGGCTCGATCACGCCCTCGCTTTCGGCCAGCGGCGCCGAGCTCGTGGAGGGTGTTCTGGGGAATGCGGAGGACGCCGGGCGGCTCGTCCAGGGCTGCGAAGCCGTCATGCATATCGCCGCGGTCTATCGGACCGCGGGGCATCCGGACTCGTACTACCGCGAGGTCAATGTTCAAGGCACGCGACTTCTTCTTGAAGCCGCGCACGACACGGGGATTCGGAGGTTCGTACACACGTCGACCGTTGGCGTCCACGGCGACGTCAAGAATCCGCCCGCGGACGAGGACGCGCCCATCGCACCCTCGGACATCTACCAGGAGACGAAGGCTGAGGCGGACGCTCTCTCTCGCGAATTTGGCCGGACGCACGGCATCGAGGTCGCCATTGTTCGGCCCGGGGCGATCTACGGCCCCGGCGAGACGCGCCTGCTGAAGGTGTTCAAGGGGATCGCGCGAGGCCGTTACGCGGTTGTGGGAAGCGGGAAGGCGCACTATCACCTCGTCTACATCGATGATCTGGTCTCGGGCTTTCTTCTGGCCCTCGACCGGAAGGAAGCGGCCGGAGAGACATTCATCATCGCCGGGCCGAAGTCGATCTCGCAGGACGATCTCGCGCGCGAGGTCGCGAAGGCCACTGGGGGTTCGGTCTGGCCGTTTCATATCCCGGCCTGGCCGATTCAGCGCCTCGGCGATCTGGTCGAAGGGATCTGTGTTCCTCTCGGCATCGAGCCGCCCATTCATCGGCGGCGTGTGGACTTCTGGGTGAAGAACCGTTCCTTCTCGATCGAGAAGGCGCGCCGGCTTCTGGGTTACGTCCCGAAGGTAGACGTCGCGGAGGGCATCGCAAGAACCGCCCGCTGGTATCGCGAGAATGGGTGGTTGTAGGCGAACGCGTTACCCGCGGCGGCGCAGCTTTTCTCGGAGCACTGAGAGAAGTGATCTCCGCCCCGGCCCGGGCAGGCGTTCGACGTAATCCTCGCCGATTCGCGCGATCTCGAAAACATCGGAGCCGCGGCGAGAGATCGCGGGCGGCGCTGCTGCCTTCCCCGCGAAAGCGGCCCGGTACCCAACCTCGGCCGCGATGTGTTTCGCTTGTTCCGAGAAGACGTGCCACGGGTAACAAACCGTCGTCGCCTCGACGTCCCCCTTTTCGCGGATCAGCCGTCGGGCCTCGCCAAGATCGAAGCGCATGGCTTCGCGAAGCTCATCCTCGGTTTCATATCGGCCGCCCGCGCGGTACGCCGGTTTCCCGGAGAGCCTCGGCGCCGAGACCGGCAGCGGGGTCCCTGAAGGCACGTCGCCGCCACGCGCCAGGCGACCGTTTACCTCCAGGAAGGGGCAATCGAACGCTCCGTAGCCCGATTGCATCGCTTCAGTTCTGACGCCTGAGGTTTCCTGACCCACGGGAATCCGCGCATGCAGATGAGTGTGGCTCTCGATATCGATGACGTCGCGCATGGCGCGGACCTCTCCCCAGGTCACGAAGGGACGGTCGGCGGAACCATCCCGCGCTACGAGACCAGCACGATCGGCTGATTCGACCTCATCGACCGTCTTCGAAACGTCGTCTGAGTCGTGAACCGCGCTCGTGACGAGAAACGCGGTGGCGCGCATTCCGAGACGCTTCAGGATCGGATATCCGACCGTCCACGTCGTCGCCCTCCCATCGTCGATCGTGACCAGCACCGACTTGGCGGGAGCGTCGCGATGGCCCAGGAGCGCGTCGAGGTACGCCGGCATGCCGATCGCCTGGTAACCCGCATCGCGGAGGTATCGCATCTTCCTCTCGAACGATTCGGGTTCCAGGCTGTGGAAGGTGAAGACCGGAATGTCCGTGGGATCAAGCCCGCCGCCGCGAACGAACGCGGGATCGCGCGTGACCAGGTCGAGAAGGAGCCGGCCCGCGTCGGCCGCCCGTTGTGCCGACGCCATCAGGCCGCGTCTTGGGGCGCTTCGTGGGCGTGCGACTTCCGCGCGAGCCACACGAAGAGGCCGGAGATCGAGAGGAGGACCACGAGGCCGGCCGCGACGATCGAGAACGCCAGGGCGCTTTCGCGCGGCAGGCCCACCTGGTTGAAGTAGACGACGTACACACCCTCGCGCAGGCCCCAGCCGTTGAACGAGATCGGGATCGCCTGGATGAGGGTGCAGAGCGGCACCATCAGCAGGCAGGCGCCGAACTCGAGAGGAATCTTGAGCGCGCTCGCGACCATGAAGAAGTAGGAGACGCCCAGGAACTGAAGGAGGAGGGAGAGGGCGAACGCCTCGACCACTGCCGTCTTCTTTGCCCGATAGGAGTTCACCGCGGCCTGGACGGACTCGAATTTCTCATACGCCCAGGGCAGCCGCCGCAGGCCTAACCTCTCGATGACCGCGCTGACCATCCCCGATTTCAGAAAGATCGCGCCGAGGACAATGAAGAGCGCGGTGAGCCCGAGCAGGATCACCCTCGCCCCCGCGAGTCCGCGGACCATGGGTCCGCCGAAGAGAAAGGCGGTTGTGGCGATGAAGTAGAGGGCGACGAAACCGATGACCCGATCGAGGACCGCGACGGTGAGGGACGCGGTGTGGGAGCCCGCGGCCTTCGCGGCGTCCCGCACACGCACCACGTCGCCCCCCACGTTGCTGGGCAGAAAGTTATTGAAGAAGGTGGCCACCATGTACGACTGGCAGAGCCGGGAGAACGGTGTCGTGGCCCCGAGCGCGTCGAGCAGAACTTTCCACCGCACAGTGGAAAGCACCACCACGGTGGCATAGATCACGACCGCGACCCCGAACAGCCAGTGATCCCCCTCGACCACATGGCGCAGGACGTCCGAAAGATCGACGCTTCGGAGCAGGTAGACGAGCAGTCCCACCGAAAGGACGAGCTTGATCAGGAGCAGGAGGCTGCGGTTCAAGAAGGGGTTCTGCTTCGGGAGGATGATTCGAGGGCTCTGGACCGCGCGGGACGCCGCTTTTGAGAGAATAAACCGTGATCGTACGACACCGGGACGAATCTTCGAAGTGCCTGAGGTGCTTGTGAGCGACCCCGGTTCGATGAAGGACGTGGGGATTCAGGCCGCGATCAAAGACCCGCGCAAGCCAAAGGAGAAGTACCAGGACCTCGTCGTGGGCTCCCGCGACTTCTTCCGACTGGTCCACTTCGAGTTCGTGATGGTGTTCTCCTCCTGGGTTCCCGGCGCTCTGGGCCTGGTGCTCCGAAAGGTCCTCTACCCGACCCTGCTCGGTTCGTGTGGTCGGGGCGTCGTGTTCGGCCAGGGCGTCACCCTCAGGCATCCCCACAAGATCCACATCGGAGACGGAACCGTCATCGACGACAACGTTCTGCTCGATGCGAAGGGCGTTGCGAACCAGGGGATTCGAATCGGCGACAACGGCTTCATCGGCCGAAATTCAATCCTCTCGTGCAAGGACGGCGACATCGTCCTTGGAAGCCACATCAACGTCGGCTTCAACTGCGAGGTCTTCTCCTCGTCGCGGGTCGAGGTGGGTGACTACGGCCTTTTCGCCGCCTACACCTACGTAGTGGGCGGCGGTCACGATCACACAGACCTCGGCGCGGTCATGATCGATCAGCCGCGTCCGTCTAGGGGTGTCGTCATCGGCCGCAACGTCTGGCTCGGTGCGGGCGCCAAGGTGCTCGACGGCGTCACCCTCGGCGCGAATGTCGTCGTCGGCGCCGGGGCGGTGGTCAACGAATCGCTTCCCGATTCGGTGATCGCGGCGGGCGTGCCGGCCAAGATCATCAAGCGGCGGGACGATCTGTCGGCCGAACGCCAGGCATGAGCCGCATTCTCGTCGTCACTTCCTCAGCACCCTTCGTGCGCGGGGGGCATATGGTCATCGCCGAGGAGACCGTGGCCGCCCTGCGCCGCGCCGGGCACGAGGCGGAGATCTTCGAGACTCCCACGAACCGTTTCGGCCGGCAGTTCGATGCCTACGAGGCGACGCGCCTGACCGATGTCTCGGAGGGTGCGGACGGCCGGGCCATCGACCAGATCATCACGATGCGTTATCCCGCATTCGCGCTGCGTCACCCGAAGCACGTCTGCTGGCTGACCCACACAATGCGCGAGTACTACGACCTCTTCGACTCGATCATGCAGGGGTTCGGTCGCAAGGGACGCCTGAAAGAGACGATCCGGAAGTACTTCGTCCATCGCCTGGACCGAAGGCTCCTGACCCGGAACGTCTCGAAGCTGTTCACGATTTCCCAGACCGTCACGGACCGGCTCAACCACTTCATCGGCGTGCCCTCAACGGTTCTCCATCCACCCGCCCCCGCCCGCGACTATCGGTGTGAAGCCTACGAGCCCTACGTCTTCGCGGTCAGCCGCCTGCACCGCCTGAAGAGGATGGACCTGCTGATCGAAGCCATGGCGCTGATGAAGGATCGAACTTTCCGCGCGGTGATCGCGGGCGAGGGCGATGACGAGGGGCTTCTGCGTGAACTCATCCGCGAAAAGGGTCTCGAGGCTCGTGTGCAACTCGCGGGGCCCCTGAGCGAATCCGCGAAGCTCGATCACTTCGCTCGCTGCCGCGCCGTCTATTTTGCGCCTCGCAACGAGGACTACGGCTTCGTCACTCTGGAAGCGATGTCGAGCGGCAAGGCGGTGCTCACCGCGACGGACTCAGGAGGTCCCACCGAGCAGGTCGAGCCCAACTCGACCGGCTGGATACTCAAACCGGAAGCCGCTGCGTTCGCACAGACTCTGGACAACCTTGCGGGTGATCCGGCTCTCGCCGAACGTCTCGGCCGGAACGGCCTTGCTTACGCCGCGAAGCACAGCTGGGACAGCGTCGTTCCCGCGCTTCTTATGCGCTGAAACGACTGCGGCCCCGGAGCAGGACTCATAGCCTGCTCCAGGACCGTTTGCTCCTCAGAGCGGCGCGCCGCTCCGACGGAAGCCCCGGAACAGCGGGGACAGGGAAAAGTTGACGTCGGTGAAGGCGTTCGTGTCGACCGCGACCGTGAACTGCCGGCCGGTGTTGATGTCACTGAAGCCCAGGGTCAGATCGATGCGGTCGAAATCGTCCGAGTTGAAGCGGAAGATCAGGTTGTAGGCCGTGTTCGCGCTCGGTGTGATTCTGGTTGCCCCGGCCGTTCGGATGATGTCGGCGCCGGCTTCGACGCGCTCGATCTCTCTTCCGTTGAGGAAGAACGCCATTCTCGCGAAGTTCCAGTCGGCGGTGCCCCCGCCGGTCTCGCGGATCCGGATCGGCGTCTCCATGGCGATGGAAAACGCGGGGTTCAGACTGGGGTGCAGAACGAGCGCCCCGTTGGGGGTGCCCGCAATGGCGGCCGCCGCGGGGGTGGGTGTGGCGACCACCACCGGCGTTGGCGACGAGGACGAGCCCCCGCCGCAGCCGACTGCCGCCCCCATGACCCCGACTACGAAGACTACGAGTGACTTCTTCATGACACTTCTCCTTTGCTCGAGCCGCGAATCTGCGGCGTGGACACGCTACGCAGCCGAGGAGAGGCCCCGCGGTGGTCATGTGACACTTACAGCGGCGGCACAACACAAGGCCGCCACCGTCCGCCCCCTCCTTTGTTGCAGAATGAAAATGGCATGAAACCCGAGCGCTTTGCAAAGCCGGCTGACTGGCGCTCCTGGCTTCGGAACCATCACGCCCGGGAACGGGAAATCCTCCTGCGATGCGCCAAGGTCGGCGCATCGACCGGTGGCGTCACCTACCTCGAGGCTCTGGATGAGGCCCTGTGTTTCGGCTGGATCGATGGAGTCCGCCGCTCGATCGACAAGGATGGCTTCAGTGTCCGTTTCACCCCGCGAAAGGCGAAGAGCTATTGGAGTGCCGTGAACATCCGCAAGGCTGAGGCGCTGATCGAGGCCGGTCGTATGGCGCCTGCCGGCCAGGCCGCCTTCGACGCCCGCGATCAGGCCCCGCCCCGCAAGTACTCCTTCGAATCGAAACCCGAGGGCTTTGCCCCCGCCTACCTCCGGAGGATTCGATCGAATCCGAAGGCCTTCGAGTACTTCAAGACTCGCCCGCCGGGCTACGTTCGCACCCATGCATTCTGGGTGATGAGCCCGGTGAACGAGGTGACACGGCTGAGACGCCTTGAAACCCTGATCGGTTGCTGGGAACGCGGCGAGTCAGCACCCCCTCTGGCCCGGACGAAGAAGGCAGCGGCACGTTGAACCCCATCTGGAGGCGGGTCCGCATCGTGTGGGCGACGTTGGGCGTTTCCGCCACGCTCATTCTCATCGTGTGGTCCGCGGTGGCCATGAGGCCCGACGCGGCGGCGCGCAAGGCGCTCCTCAGCGATGCCAGGGTTTCAGTCTCCTCGTTCGAGGATCACTGGGTCTTCCGGCCGGGCGGTCCGGTGAGAGCATCGGGCCTGCTCTTCTTTCCGGGCGCGCTCGTCGATCCCGTGGCCTATGCGCCGCTGGCGCGCGCCGCCGCCGAGGCCGGGCACATCGCGATTTTGGTTCGAGTCCCGAGGCGCGGCGTTCTAGGCGGCGCGGAGATTCCGAGTGTGATCCCCCGCGCTCGCGCGCTGATGAAGACGCTTCCGCAAGTCGGCCGATGGCTCGTGGCCGGGCACTCTCGCGGCGGTGAGATCGCCGCGCGTTTCGGTCGCGATCAAGGCGATGCGCTCGCCGGCCTTCTCCTGATTGCCACGTCTCATCCGCGCGACTTCAGCTTGGCCGATGCCGCTTTCATGGTGACACGCCTTTCCGGATCCCGTGACGGCTTTGCGAGCCCGGAGAAACTCGCCGCGAACCGGCCCAATCTGCCTGCGGAGACCCGTGTGATTGTCGTGGAGGGAGGCAACCACTCGCAGTTCGGCTGGTATGGCTTTCAGCCCGGCGACCGATTCGCGCTCACTCCTCGCGAGGAGCAGCAACGAAGGACTATCGAAGTCCTGTTGACCTGCCTGTCCGAGGTGGCAGCGGTCTCTGCCCTGGCCGATGCGCCCCGGTAGACTGGGGGCAGCAGATTCAGGAGAGAACATGGCCAAGAGCGAGACGAACGCCCGCCCGAAGACCGTCGATGACGGCCGCGAGCTGAAGCCGTACACGACCATCTCTGGCCGTCCCATCGAGCCGCTCTATGGGCCGGAGGACGTGAAGAGTCTCGACTACGACCGCGACCTCGGCGATCCGGGCTCCTACCCATTCACCCGCGGCGTCCACAAGACCGCCTATCGCGGCAAGACCTGGACCATGCGCCAGTTCGCGGGCTTCGGTTCGGCCGCCCAGACCAACGAGCGCTTCAAGTACCTCCTCGCGAACGGCTCCATGGGACTTTCCGTCGCTTTCGACCTGCCGACTCTGATGGGCCGCGATCCCGACCACGAGTTGTCGCTCGGGGAAGTGGGGAAGTGCGGCGTCGCCGTCACCTCTCTCGAGGACATGGAGACGCTGTTCGATGGCATCCCTCTCGGCGACGTCACCACGTCGATGACCATCAACTCTCCCGCACCCATCCTCGTCGCCTTCTACATGCTGGTGGGCGAGAAGCAGGGTGTTCCCGCGGACAAACTCGCGGGCACGATTCAGGCCGACATCCTGAAGGAGTTCATCGCCCAGAAGGAGTACATCTTCCCGCCCAAGCCGAGCATGCGGCTTCTGGTCGACATGATCCAGTACTGCACCGACGTCATGCCGAAGTGGAACACCGTCTCCATCTCCGGCTACCACATCCGCGAAGCCGGTTCGACCGCGGCCCAGGAGCTGGCGTTCACGCTGCGGGACGGCATCGAGTACGTGCAGTGGTGCGTGGACCGAGGGATGGACGTCGACTCGTTCGCGCCGCGCCTGTCCTTCTTCTTCAACTCGCACTCCGACTTCTTCGAGGAGATCGCGAAGTTCCGGGCGGCCCGTCGCATTTGGGCGCGCACGATGCGCGAGCGCTTCGGGGCGAAGAACCCGCGTTCATGGATGTGCCGTTTCCACACCCAGACCGCAGGCGTCTCGCTCACCGCGCAGCAGCCGGTGAACAACGTCGCGCGCACCGCGATTCAGGCCCTCGCCGCGGTCCTCGGCGGAACTCAGTCGCTGCACACGAACTCTCTCGATGAGGCGCTCGCGCTTCCCACCGAGGACGCGGTGACGATCGCTCTTCGAACTCAGCAGATCATCGCGGAAGAGACCGGCGTCGCCCACACCGCGGATCCGCTCGGCGGCTCGTATTTCGTGGAGAAGCTCACCAACGACATCGAAGCGGAAGCGATGGAGTACATCCGCAAGATCGACGCCATGGGCGGCATGGTGGCCGCGGTCGAGAAGGGTTTTCCGCAGCGCGAGATCGGCGAGGCTTCCTACCGCTTCCAGCAGTCGATGGAGCGCGGAGAGAAGATCGTGGTTGGCGTCAACGGCTACACGATGGAGGAGAAGCCGTTCGACATCCTCTACATCGACGAGACCACGGCCCGCGAACAGACCGCGCGCGTCGAGTCCCTCAAGAAGCGGCGCGACAACGCCCGCGTCGAGGCGGCCCTGACCGCGCTGAAGCAAGGCGCCGCGGGAACCACGAACCTCATGCCCCTGATTGTGGAGGCCAGCCGCGCCTACGCGACAATCGGCGAGATGTGCGATGCGCTGCGTGAGGTCTTTGGAGAGTACGAGGAATCCCCCACGTTCTAGCTGGCGCGGAAGTGTCATTGCGAGGAGCCATTCCGTCGGTACCGCGACGAAGCAACCCAATGCCGCAACTACCAACCCCACGCCCGCCCCTCGTTGCTCTTCTCGCCGTCGTCGGACTCGCCCTCGCGGCTGCCGCTGCGGCGCCGGACGACCCGTCAATCGAAATCACTGTCACCGAAGGCACTTCCATGTCGGTCGCGGTCTCGCCCGATGGGCAGACCCTCGCCATCGATCTTCAGGGCAGCATCTGGACGCTACCCGCGAAGGGCGGCGAGGCGAAGCGGATCACGGATGTCTTCAACGACGCGCGACAGCCTGTGTGGTCGCCCGATGGGAAGACCATCGCGTTCTTCGGCTATCGCGACGGCGGCTACGACCTGTGGGCGATCTCGCCCGACGGAGCCAACCAGCGCAAGCTGACCTGGGGCAACTTCGACGATCGTGAGCCCGTCTACTCAAACGATGGAACGCGCATCGCCTTCTCATCGGACCGGGGCGACGCTTTGGGCAGCGACTACAACATCTGGGTTCTCGACCTGCGCAGCGGTGCGATGCGTCAGCTGACGACGGATCCCGCCGACGACTACATGCCGACCTGGTCGCCCGACGACAAGGAGATCGCGTTCACTTCAATGCGCGAGAACAGCCGGTCGATCTGGGCGGCGGCGCTCCTCGATGGCGCACAGCGCCGGATCACAGACGCGAAGATCCGGGCCGACGCACCGTCCTGGGGCCCCGGAGGTGAAATCGTCCACCACGTCGCGGGTGGGGGCCAAAGTCGCCTCGAGTCGGGCGGCAGGGTGCTCACCGGCGCGGAGAATGCGTTCGCGTTCCGCGTCTCGTGGGCCTCGGCGATCGAGTTCTTCCATGTCTCCGACGGGAAGATACGCCGACGCTCGCTCGCCGCGCCCGACGCGACGCCTCAGACCATCGACTTCACCGCGACCTTGCAGGTCACCCGACCCGACTACGTTCGCCGCAAGCGAGACTTCACTTCCAGGGCCCCGCGGCCGGTGCTCGGCATCGTTCGTCCCGTGATCTCGCCCGACGCGACAAGAGTCGCATTCGCGGCGATTGGCGACATCTATCTGATGCCGATCGGCCGCAAACCGGAGAACCTCACGAAGGATCGCTTTCTCGACACCGAGCCCGCCTGGTCGCCTGACGGAACGAAACTCGCCTATTCATCCGACAAGGGCGGCGACCTGCTCCAGTTGTGGGTTCGCGATCTGGCGACCGGTCAGGACCGCCAGCTCACACGACTCTCTACTCAGCCGATGGGCGCCTCCTGGTCTCCCGATGGATCGCGGATTGCGTTTCTCGAAGTCGATGGAATGTGGCGTCGCGCCGCGGTGTCCGTGGTAGACGTCGCGACCGGCAAGGTCACGAAGGTTCACGATTCTCTTTTCGGACCTGGAACGCCGACCTGGTCGCCCGACGGACGTCGTGTTGCGATCGCCATGGTGGCTCCCTACTCGGCCCGCTTCCGCGAAGGCACGAATCAGATCCTGACCATGTCGGCGGAGGGCGGCGACGACCGCTGGTTCGCACCGCAACCGAACCTCTCCATCGACTCGCGCGGCGGCTGCGGTCCCGAGTGGTCGCCCGATGGGAGCAAGATGGCGTTGATCTACGAAGGGGTCCTCTCCGTGGTTCCGGTTTCGCCGTCGGGGGAGCCGCTCGGGCCTCCGCGCCGGATCACCACCGAGCAGGCGCACGCTCCGAGTTGGGCCGGCGACTCGAAACACATCCTCTATCAGTCGATGGACAAGCTCCGTCTCATCGACATCGAGACGGGCGAGATCAAGGATGTGCCTGTCGACCTCAAGTACACCCTCGGGATTCCGAAGGGTCGCAAGCTCATTCATGCCGGGACGCTCGTGGACGGTAAGAGCGAGACCGCGCGCACCGGGATGGATGTCGTGATCGAAGGCAACCGGATCGTCAGTGTGACGCCCCACAAGTCCGCGGGCCACTCGGGCCCCGACTTCGTTGATGGCATGGGCCTGACCCTGATGCCCGGCTTGATCGAGTTCCATTCCCACCTTCAGAAGGACACGGGCGAAGCGCAGGCCCGGGCCTGGCTCTCGTTTGGAATCACGACGGTGAGAAGTCCGGGCGGAACTCCCTACGAGGCGGTCGAGGATCGGGAGGTCATCGATGCCGGTGTTCGCCCAGGGCCCCGGGTCTTCTCGACCGGGTACCTGATGGAGTGGCAGCGCGTCTACTACAAGATGGGCATCGCGATCTCGGGGCCGGGCCAGCTCGAGATGGAGCTTCAGCGCGCCAAAGCGCTTCAACACGATCTCGTGAAGAGCTACGTGCGCATGCCCGATCTGCAGCAGCGAAGGATGGTCGCATTCGCCCACGAGAACGGGATACCGGTCGCGACCCACGAGGTCTATCCCTCCGCCTTCGTGGGTGTGGATAACACCGAGCACACCGCGGCCACGAGCCGCCGTGGTTACTCACCGAAGATGAGCACTTTCCAGCGGAGTTACAGCGACGTCATTCAGCTCTTCGGAAAGTCTCAGACCATCTTCTGTCCCATGATCGCGAACGCGGGCACGCGCCGGGTCTTCGCGGCCAACCCGGACCTCGCGCAGGACCCGCGATTCGCGCTTTATCCGAAGTGGATGCGCGATCAAGTGGCGGCTTACGCGAGCGGCCGGATTGCCGCACCACCGGGTGTGGACACGGGCGATCCCGAAGGTCCTGGGAAGATGGTGATGGACCTGCTCAAAGCCGGCGCGCGCGTTGTCGCGGGGACCGATTCGCCGAACGGAATCAACCTGCACGGTGAACTCGCGGGCTACGTGGCCGCGGGTATGACCCCGTACCAGGCCCTGCGCGCCGCGACCGTGACGCCCGCTGAGGCGCTCGGTCTCGATGCCGGAAGTATCGAGGCCGGGAAACTCGCGGACCTGGTGTTCGTTCAGGGCAATCCGCTCGAAGACATCTCCTCGGCCTACCGGGTGAAGCGTGTCGTCGCCAACGGTCGCGTCTTCGATCTCGAAGCGCTGCTCTCGACCGCCCGCTGACCGTCGTCACCCTTGCGAGCGACTGAACCGCGCACCCTGCCTGTTTCCGATTGTGACGGCGTCCGCAAACGTTTCGCGGCCATAGGCAGAAGTAATTGGACGGAATCCGTCCAGGCGGATGTACGCTTTTCGTTGGAGGTTCGCTCCATGAGATCCACCTACCGGCGATTCCTGTTGTTCGTCGCGGTCGCCGTCGTCGCCGTTCCACTGGTGCGGGCCGCGGGGGATTCGATCACTCTGCCGAAGGGCCTGCCGGCGGACCTGTGGGAGATCCTGATTCCGCCCGAGAATCCGGTGACCGCGGAGAAGATCGAGTTGGGCCGCCGCTTGTACTACGACAAGCGGTTGTCCGCGGATGGCACGGTCTCCTGCGCAACCTGTCACGATCCGGAGAAGGGTTTCGCCGACGGCAGAAAGGTCGGCGAGGGAATCGCAGGGAAGAAGGGCGCACGTAACTCGCCCACGGTCTTGAACGCCGTCTTCAACGAGTTCCAGTTCTGGGACGGGCGCGCGATGACGCTCGAGGAACAGGCCAAGGGTCCCATGACGAATCCGGTCGAGATGGGAATGACGGATCACAACGCGATTGTGGCGGTCGTTGCGAAGGACCCCGAGTACGCGGCGGATTTCCAGAAGATCTTTGGCCGCCCCGCGACCATCGACGATGTCGTGGCCGCCATCGCCACCTTCGAGCGCACGGTGGTGAGCGGCGACTCGGCCTTCGACCGATTCCAGGCCGGCGACCCGCTGGCCATGTCCGAGTCCGCGCGTCGGGGCTGGATCCTCTGGAACGGCAAGGCGCGCTGCAACACCTGTCATCCTTTCGCCGCGTCCACCCCGAACTTCTCCGACAACAAGTTCCACAACATCGGGGTGGCCGCGAAGGGCCGGGACTTCGGAGCGCTCGCCCGCAAGGCCGCCCAAGTCGCGGATCCGCAGGAGCTGGCGTTCGATCCCGACTTCTCGGAGCTGGGTCGATTCATCGCCACCCGGCAGCCGAAAGACATCGGCGCCTTCAAGTCGTCGGGCCTTCGCGACATCGCCCTCACCGCACCGTACATGCACGATGGCTCGGAGCCGACGCTCTTGACCGTGGTGGAGTTCTACAACAAGGGCGGCGAGCCGAACCCGTATCTCGACGGCGGCATCACGCCGCTCAAGCTCACTGAGGGCGAGAAGCACGACCTTGTCGCCTTCATGGAAGCGCTGACCGGGCAGGGTGCGGGGGCCGCGAATCGGCCCGCGCTCCGGGACCCGAGGAAATAGTCGGCACAAGCCCAGGGAGTTGATTCACACCTACAGCTGAGGAGGAAGTCCCCATGAAGGATCGCTACGAGCGGTACATCGAGAAGCGCGAGGAGTACTTCCGGAGGATCGAGCGTCTGAACCGCCGGGACTTCATGCGGGCGTCCGGCATCGCCGCCGCGGGCGCTGCGATAAGCGGGCTTTCGCCCCATTCCTTCCAGCCGGTCGATGTCGAGGCGGCGGGCCAGAGTTTCTGCTTCGCCTACATCTCGGACTCCCATCTCTACGAGAAGGCCCTGAACGAACGGTTCGTACGCTCGATCCTCAAGGCGGTGGATGACGTCAACGCCCTCACCCCCCAGCCCGACTTCATCCTCTACGGCGGCGACCTCGCCCAGCTCGGGCAGGCGAAGGAACTCGAGGAAGGGTCGCAGATTCTGAAGGCGCTCAAGGCCCCGGTGAGGATGATGGTGGGCGAGCACGACTGGTACCTCGACATGGGCGAGGCCTGGCGCAAGCACTTCGGCAAGGACGTCTACTCGTTCGACCACAAGGGCGTTCACTTCGTGGTCCTCAACTCCGTGATCGTGGAGGACTACTGGACCGGCCCCAAGATGTCGAACATGGAGCGCATGCTGGCCATGGCGCAGCTCGATAACCCGAACGGTCGTCCGTTCACGGTCGGCGACGCCCAGCGCGACTGGCTCAAGAACGACCTCGCCGCGGTGTCCGCGGAGACGCCGGTCATCGTGTTCTCGCACTCCCCCCTCTACAAGATCTACAAGAAGTGGAATTTCTGGACCGACGACGCGGAACAGGTCCAGGCCCTCCTGGCGAAGTTCAAGACCGCGACGGTCATTCACGGCCATACCCACCAGATGCTCACGAACCGGATCGGCAACATTCATTTCCACGGAATGCTGTCCACCGCGTGGCCGTGGCCGTACGCTCCCGAGGGCCTGCCGAAACTCACGATTCGCATGAACCGCGCCGATCCCTTCGATGAGTTCGATGGCTGCGGCGACGGCACCATCGACGTGGCGGCCACGGGCCGGGTCGACAAGAACCACAATCTCTGGAGCCGGAATCCCCTCAAGGTTTCGGCCGCCTATCTCGATTCGGATGGCCTGCTTTCGCGGCCCCCGCGCGAGACCGACGTCAACTACTAAGGAGCGACCCATCATGTCCCGACCGAAGACCTTTCTCATGAGTGTGGCTGGCGTCGCGGCATTCGCCGCGGCCGCGTCCTTCGTGGTGGCCGCAGACGGCGCCCCCGTCGCCGACGTCTCGGTGGCGTTGTGCGATGGCGAAACGGTGATGACGATTCCCGGCCTCAAGCCCGGCGAAGTGCTCGCCCCCGCGCGTGCGAAGGCCGTCGCCTCCCAGATGATGCAGGCATGGCGGCGGAGCAAGGGCGAGGCGAGGTGGGAAGCGTGGTCGAGCAACGTCCCAAAGGAAGCCGCCCAGGCGCCGGCCGCGCAGGGCGCCGGTCCCGGCCAGCCGACCAAGTTCACCGCGCGCGACCTTCGGCTCTGGCAGATCGAGGAGAAGAAGTGGATCGACGAGGGCTACAAGAACTTCCACAACGCCAAGGCTCTCGGCGGCACCATCGGCATCTCCTGTGACATGTGCCACCCCGATGGATCGAACACCCACCCCGAGACCTATCCGAAGTTCCAGAGTCAGACCAAGAAGGTGGCGCTCCTGCGCGACATGATCAACTGGTGCATCGAGAACCCGCTCAAGGGCAAGCCCCTCGCCGAGAACGATCCGGTCCTGCGCTCGGTCGAGGCGTACATCCTTTCAACCCGGAAGGGAACCGCTCTCGAACCCGGCAAGCACTGACGTTCAGGAGCCGATGATCTGAAGCCTCAGGATGGTTCGGCCATCCTTGCTTGCGGTTCCCGGGATCACGCTCATGCCGATGAGCGCTGATTCCACCGCGGCGGGCGAAGCCTTCGGGTTCTGAGAGAGGAAGAGGGCGGCGGCGCCGGCGGCGTGGGGCGCGGCCATCGACGTGCCGGAAAGCCTCTTGAGGTCACCCTTGACCCCGGGCATGGTTGAGGCCACACCCACTCCCGGCGCCCACAGATCCACACATCCGCCGAAGTTCGAGAAGGAGGCCTCGGCCTCGTTCCCGTCCACCGCGGCCACGGTGACGATTCCAGAGGTCGCGCCGTTGAGCGAGGGTGAGAGGAGGCAGGCGTCGGTCGCGGCATTGCCCGCCGCGATGGCGAAGAAGATGCCCTGTTCGGAGGCCGCTTTCACCGCGGCGTCGAGCGAAGGGGAGACTCCGCCGCCCACGCTCAGGTTGATGACCGAGGGACCGGTTTGATTCCCGGCCACCCAGTCGATTCCCTTGATGATCGAAGCGCTCGTGCCGTTGCCTGAACAGTCGATCACCCGGACACCGACCAGAGGAACTCCTGGAGCCACGCCGCTGATCCCCATGTCGTTGTTCCGCGCGCCGATGGTCCCCGCGACGTGCGTGCCATGGCCGTGGCAGTCCGCGTTGGGTCCGTCCGCGAAATTGACGTGGCGGACGAGGTTCAAGTCCCCGCCGAGACCGTCGATGCCGGAGTCGAGCACGTAGACGGTCACGCCGCCGAGATCTTCGGGAAGGGCCTCGCCGAATTCGATGGGTCGCGGGGCCGCGCCAATCCGGGCGATGCCCCAGGGCACACGCTGGTCCGCGGAGGTCATCTCGACGCTGACCGAGATCGACTCCACGAGAGGCTCGTACCGCAGGCCCTCGATCTGCTCCTCGCTGAGATCCGCCATGAAACCCTGCAGGACTCTCGAGTAGCCGTGAATGGCCTTGAACGAATGCGTGCTTTCGAGCACCTGGATCGCGCCCTTGACGGACCGGCTCAGGTAGCCCCAGCCATCAGGATCGAGGATCTCACGCTCGTCCGGATTGAAGCGACGCTCGAATGCGTCCAGCGTGGGCCCCCGCTCGAGTGTGACCAGAGACTGGGCGGCTTCGGCGGGAGCTGGGGTCAGGAGGGCGGCGAACGCCAGCGTCGCGATACCGATCAGCCGCCCCATGATGACCGGAAGTATGGGCCATGGCGACGCCGGTCTGCAAACGCACGCCGAACCCGGGATAATCAGGGCATGAAAGCTCGGGGCTGTCTGATCGCGCTCGCCGTCGGGCTTGCCCTAATGGCGCTCGCCGTCGCCCTTGTGGGCCCCATGATTGTTCGAGAGGGCGGGAAGTTCTACGAGCCCATCGCGAAGATGCAGGGGGCGCAGAAGGACTTCGAGGCCTGGAGCCGGGAAAAGGCATTCAAGAAACCCGCGCACACCGAACTCTCGAGCGCACAACTGGAGCGGTTCCTGAAATTGCGCCGCCATCTCGACGCTGTCGACGAGAAGAACCCGCTCCCCGTGGAGGACATGCGCAGGAATGAGCGGCCGAACCTCGCCCAGATCCAGGGACTGATCGAGGGAGTGGGAGGTGCGGTTACCGGCCGCATGGACGCGTATCGCGAGGCCGGCATGACCCCAGACGAGTATGGATACATCGAACGCGTGGTCTACCGGCTCTGGCTCCGCCCGCTGCGCGCGAAGGGCCTCGACCCTGCCGCCGTATCACGGGTGGCGAAGGAGCTTTCCGACCTCGCGGCGGCGGAGAAGGACGCGGCGGTGGCGAGCCGCCTCAGGCAACTCGCCCGGACGATCGCGGCGCGGCGCGTTCCGGCGCCTTCGGATTTCCCCGCGGAGGTTCACTCGCTCCTCCTCGAGCACGCGGCAGAGATCGACGCCCTCATTGATGCGGGCAGATCGGGGTCTTCCGGCCGGAACCGCGTCGAGTTCTAGGGAACCGGCGCGGCAGAAGGGCTCGCGGTCTCAGCCGCCGAGCAGACCCACGACCTTGCCGTCGACCAGGTCCATTCGCTCCGCCTGTGGCGTGGCGTTGAGGCCAGGCATGCGGATGATGTCGCCGAGGAGAGGAACAACGAAGCCTGCCCCTGCCGCGACCACTACGCTCTTGACCGTCACCGTGAAGCCGGTCGGCCGGCCAGGCTTGTTGGCGTCGTCCGAGAGAGACATCTGAGTCTTGGCCATACAGACCGGCGCGCCCGCGAACCCGAGACGTTCGGCCTGTTTGAGGTCGCGTTCGGCGGCCGGGGAGTAAGCGACACCCGCGGCGCCGTAGACCTTCGTGCAGATCTTCTCGATCTTCTGCTTGAGCGGTTCGTTCCACTCGTAGAGCCGCTTCATCGGCGACGGCGACACCGCGTGTTTGACCACCGCCTCCGCCAGTTCCTTCCCGCCCTCGCCGCCGCGGGCGAAGACTTCCGAATCGGCGCACGGAACACCAAGGCGGTCGCACAAGGCGCGAACCACGGCGAGTTCTTCCGGGCTGTCGGTGTGGAAGCGGTTCAGGGCCACGATGGGGTTGTGACCGAACAGCCGTGCGTTCTCGATGTGCTTCTCGAGGTTGGGTAGACCGCGCTCCACCGCGGAGGGCTCGGGAGTCGCGAGGTCATCCTTGAGGAGGCCGCCGTGACGCTTGAGCGCGCGGATGGTGGCGACCAGGACGATCGCGGCGGTTTGAAGACCGGCCGAGGCGCACTTGATGTCGATGAACTTCTCGGCTCCGAGGTCGAGGCCGAAGCCGGCCTCGGTGATCGCCCAGTCGGCGTGGGCCAGGGCCATGTTGGTGGCGATCACGGAGTTGCAGCCGTGCGCGATGTTGGCGAAGGGGCCGCCATGCACGAACGCCGGCACGCCCTCGCAGGTTTGCACGAGGTTGGGCTGGATCGCGTCTTTGAGCAGGATCATCAAGGCGCCCGTGGCCTTGAGGTCGTTCGCGGTGACCGGCGCGCCATCCTTGTCGACCGCCACGATCAGGCGACCGAGGCGAAGGCGCAGATCATCCCGGTCTCTTGAAAGGCACAACACCGCCATGATCTCGGAGGCCGGCGTGATGTCGAAACCGGTCTCGCGCGGAACACCCTCGAGCGCCCCTCCAAGGCCGATGATCACGCGGCGCAAGGATCGGTCGTTGAGATCGATGACGCGCCGCCACAGGATCTTTCGCGGATCGATGCCCCGGGGATTCCCCGCGTGAATGTGGTTGTCGACAAGAGAGGCGAGCAGGTTGTTTGCGGAGGTGATCGCGTGAAAGTCGCCGGTGAAGTGGAGGTTGATGTCCTCGGCCGGAACCACGATCGATTTACCGCCGCCGGTGGCCCCGCCCTTCACACCGAAGGTGGGTCCGAGCGAGGGTTCGCGCAAAGCGAGGCAGACCTTCTGGCCGATCTTGGCCATCCCCTGGGCGAGACCGATCGAGGTCGTCGTCTTGCCTTCGCCTGCCGAGGTCGGCGTCACGGCCGAGACCAGGATGAGCTTGCCGCGGGACGGCCTTGAGGCCAGGGCCTCGAGCCGGATCTTGGCCTTGTCGTCGCCATAGGGGATCAGATGCTCACGAGCGATTCCGAGATCTTTGGCGACATCGGCGATGGGGCGCACAACGGACATGGAGGGCTCCTTGGGAGAGTATGGGATGAGGGCTTGCAGTTCCTGGAATTGCGGCTCCCAGAGCCTAGACGACTCCGGGAGGGGGCTGTCGATGGTTCGATCGCATCATGTTCGCGATGAGGCCGCGAGCCGAGGTCTGATATCTTCACCGGTCACGGAAGATGCGCGAAACGGCCCTCTGGCGTCGCAGAATCGGCATGGGCGTCCTGGTGGCGCTCATCGGTCTGCTGGGCTTTGTCGATCTTCTGCCCCACACCGACGACGGCTGCGCGATTGAACTCCACTGTATCGCGTGCCGGGCCCACCTCGGTCCTATCACCGATCTCACCGCTCCGAAGTTCATCTTCAGCGGCGCGAGCCAGGTCGTCGCGATGGTGCGGGCGCAGGATCAGCGCCCCCACGACGCGCCTCAGCACCTCCTTCCTCCCGGTAGAGCTCCTCCCGTCTCGGCCTGAAGCCGTCGTCGTTTCTTTGTCCGGCGCGAGCCCTTCATGGCGGCCGCCGGCATCAACCCTTCAGGTCTGATTCCCATCTTCGAGGAGCCCGTTTTCAATGCGTCTGCCTTTTCTGCCTTCTTCCCGACGTGTCCGCGCGAGTGGACTCGTTTCCGTTCTCGGCCTGCTCGCTTCGACCGTTTTTGCCCAGGACACTTCGATCGCCGGCAAGGTCACCACCATCGACGGTGCGCCGGTGAGTGGCGCACACGTTCGCATCGTCGAGCTTGCGCGCCACACCGATGCGGGTGCTGACGGTGCTTACCGCTTCGATGCCGTGCCCCGCGGTTCGTACCTCGTCGAGGCCCGTTCGGACCGGTTCGGATCCCAGATCGTCCGTGTCGAAGCTGCGGCCTCAGGCTCCGTGGAGGCGAACATCGTCCTGAGCGTCGCGGTTCACCGCGAGGCCATCGTCGTGACCTCCGGTCTCGAAACCGCTTCTCTGGCCGAGAGCGCGAAGCCCATTACTGTGCTCGCGGGTCTCGACCTCACCTCCCGCCTCAAGTCGACGCTGGGCGAAACCCTCGCCGAACAGCCCGGTGTGAGTTCGACCTCTTTTGGTCCGGGGTCGAGCCGCCCGGTCATCCGGGGCATGGGCGGCGACCGGGTTCGGCTGCTGCAAAGCGGCATCGGCATGGCCGATGCCTCCAACACGAGCCCCGATCACGCGGTCAGCTTCGACCCGCTCTCGGCCGAGCAGATCGAGGTCCTGCGCGGGCCGGCCACTCTTCTCTACGGAAGCACCGCGATCGGCGGGGTCGTGAACGTCATCGACGGTCGCATTCCGGAGTCGAAGCAGGAGAACCCGATAGGGGACGTCTTCGACCTCGCCCTGGGCAGCGTCTCGAGCGAAAAACAGGGCGGCGTCTCTCTGCAAGGCGGCCGGAGCAGGTTCGCCTGGCATCTCGATGCTCTTCGGCGCGAAACGGATGACGTCAGGATCCCGATCGCCGACGGTCGAATCCCCAACTCTGCGACCGAGAACACCGCGGCTTCGGTGGGCGCCTCGTTCATCGGTGACCGAGGTTTCTTCGGCGCGAATGTGTCCCTCTTCGACAGCACCTACGGGATCCCGACCGAGGGCGAGCACGAAGGCGAGGAGGAGCAGGGAGCCGAGGAAGAGGAGGGTCATGGCCACAAGGACGTGGTCATCGATCTCGAGCAACGGCGTCTTGATCTCAAGGGTGGGATCCGCGAACCGTTCGGCGCGTTCCGCGGCGCGAAGTTCCGGTTCGGCGTGTCGGACTACGAGCACCGGGAACTGGAAGGCGAGGAAGTGGGCACTCGTTTCGAGAACCAGGGTTACGAAGGGCGCCTCGAGTTTCTACACAAGCCGATCGGCGCCTTGAATGGAGCCTTTGGCTTCCAGGTCCAAGGCCGCGATCTCGCGGTCACCGGCGCCGAGGCTTTCCTGCCCCCGAATCAGACCAGCTCGATCGCCGCGTTCGTTCTCGAAGAGGTAGGTCGGGGCCGGACGCGGCTCGCTCTTGGCGGCCGCGTCGAACGCCAGACCGTCGAAGTGAACGGGGGCGATTCGAGAACAATGACGGGCGCGAGCGCCTCGGCCGGGCTCACGGTGCGCGCCGGGAAAGGCCTCGCGTTCGGGGTCAGCCTCGCGCATTCCGAACGTCTCCCCGGCGCCGAGGAGTTGTTTTCCGACGGTCCGCACGCGGCCACAAACGCCTTCGAAGTCGGCGATCCGAACCTCGCGAAGGAGAAGAGCCTGGGTCTTGACGCCTCGATCAAGAAGAGCGGCGGGCCGGTCACCGCCGAGGTTTCGTTCTTCCGGAACGCGTTCAGCGGCTACATCTTCGAGCGATTCACCGATGAGGAAGAGGATGGGCTCCGCGTGGTTCGCTACGAGCAACGCGACGCCTTGTTCTGGGGCATGGAGGCTCAGGCGAGCCTCCAGCTCTTCGAGAAGGCCGACCGCCATCTCGACCTCGAGGCCTCCGCGGACTACGTGCGGGCGCGGCTCGATCCAACCGATGAGCCGCTGCCTCGCATCGCTCCGATGCGGCTTGGCATCGGGCTCCACTATCGGGATTCCCGTCTCGACCTCCGCGGCGAGGTGCGTCGCGTTCAGAAGCAGGACAGAATTTCGGAGTTCGAACTCGCGACCCCCGGCCACACGTTCATTAACGCAACCGCCAGCTACCGGATCTTCGGAGGCACGCGAACGGTCACCGACATCGTGCTTCGAGGAACTAACCTCGGCAACGCGGAGGGCCGGAACCATGTTTCTTACCTGAAGGACATCGTCCCGCTGCCTGGCCGCGATATTCGCGCGTCGCTTCGTTTCCAGTTCTAAGGCGGTTCCGCCGATGTCCGGCTTCGTCCACTTCGTGGCAGCGAGGGTCCTGCGTCAAAGCGCCGCGCCTTCGCGCGAAGGCGCGGACATGATGTTCCGATGTTCCTCGGTCCGTCGCGGCAGGGCAATCTCGGCAGACTGATAATGTGCCGCTCATGAAGCGATCTCTTCGCGCGTGGCTCGCGGTCGGCCTCGCCGCCATGTCAGCCGCCCCAAGTTCTCCGGCCGAAGGCGCGCAGGACGCCGGGCGGCCCCTGCGCGTGCTGTTCATCGGCAACAGTTACACGTACTACAACAACGTCCCGTGCCTGGTTTCCGCGATCGCGCGGAGCCGCGGCCGCGCTATCGACGCGGAGCTTCAGGCCGTGGGCGGCTTCTCGCTCGCGGACCACTGGCAGCGCGCCGAGACGCAGGCCGCCCTTCGCAGGCCATGGGACGCGATCGTCCTCCAGACGCAGAGCACGTTCCGGAGTACGTTCTACGTGAGTGGCGTCAACCGCATCGACGACACGAGCGCCTTGCTGCCGGAGACCCAGCCGTTCGCGACGCCCGCGATACGCGGCCGGGCCCGGCTCTATCTCCTGTCGCACTGGAAGCGGCTGGCTGCGCCCGAGCGCGATCAGCACGCGATCGACCACGCGTTCCACAACGCCGCCCAGGCGCTTCAGGCGAAAGTCATTCCTTCGGGCAGCGCCTTCGAGCGCGCTGCGGCGAGCATGCCCCGCGAACATCTGTATGACGCAGACGGCTCGCATCCGTCGCCGTCGGGCTCCTATCTCAGCGCGCTGACGATCTACGCGGCGCTCACCGGTGAGACACCGGTTGGCGCGGCAGCGGCGATCTCATGCCCGAACGTCGACCCCGACGCCGGCGCGCCTGCGGGCCCCCTCCAGATCGCGATAGCGGAGACCTCATCCCGGCAGATGCAGCACGCCGCGATGCAAGCCCTCCAGGCCTCATCCACAGGCGCTCCCGCTGCGGATCCCATCGCGCTGCCTCTGCCGCCGAAGGACACCGGCAGGGATCCCGGCGCACTCGAGGGTGAATGGAGCGGGACGACCGAGCTCTATCCGCGTTCCTTGCCCTGGCCGGCGAAGATGCATCTGGCGATCGGCAGGAGTTCTAAGGGCACTCTGACGATCTCGTTCGGCGGAAGACCCGACGACATCGTGCGGGACGTCACTCTCTCGCGAGCCGGGGGCGTGGTCGCATTCGAGGATCCGGCGGGCCCGAACAAGACGGTCATCAAGTATCGCGGCGCACTCGAGCAGGGAGAGCTCATCGGCGTCGCCGAGTTCACCGGCAACGTCAGCCTGCGCGGGGTTGGGCGGTGGACGCTCCGGCGCGTCAAAGCTGCGACCCCCTGACCTCCCGGCGAAGCGCCACACGCCCCGACTCGGCGGGCGAATTGCTGGCGATGTTCCAAGTTGAATACTGGACAAGTACCGAATGGCTATGCGGGCGCGCGAGTGAAGTAGGCTGCCGCCTTCGTTTTCGATTCAGGAGGACAGCATGAGCAAGGTTTCGCCTATTCCCGCCGAGTACGGAAGCATCACTCCGTATCTGGTCATTCCGAACTGCGCCGAGGCGATCGCCTTCTATGCGCGTGTGTTCGACGCCCAGGAGGTGATGCGCATGCCGATGCCGGACGGAAGTATCGGACACGCGGAGCTGAAGTTCGGCGACTCGATCGTGATGCTCGCGTCCGGAGGAGCCGAGTGGCCAGGCACGTCGGCACTGACTTGTCTGTACGTGGAGGACTGCGACGCGGTGTTCGCACGTGCGGTCGAGGCGGGCGCCACGGTGATCGAGCCCCTGGCCGACAAGTTCTACGGGGATCGCGCGGGCTCGGTGCGAGACCCGTTCGGACAGCGCTGGTCGATCATGACGCACAAAGAGGATCTGACCCCTGAAGAGATGCAGGCGCGCATGGCGAAGATGGGCGGCTGATGAACAAGTCCGACGCAACCCATCAGCGGATCGCTCGCATGACCTTCGCCTCGGTCTACCCGATGTATGTCCAGAAGGTGGAGAGAAAGGGTAGAACGGAGGACGAGCTCCGAGAGGTCATACAGTGGCTGACCGGCTTTGATGCCAGGAAACTGCGGGACCAGATCGAGAAGAAGGCGACCTTTGAGGCTTTCTTTCAACAAGCTTCGCTGAACCCCAAGGCTCACCTCATCACCGGTGTCATCTGCGGGCATCGCGTGGAGGAAATCGAGAATCCTCTGACCCGGAAGGTGCGGTACCTGGACAAGCTGGTTGATGAGCTGGCGAAGGGTCGGAAGATGGAGAAGATCCTGCG